>JAFGTN010000549.1 GCA_016934075.1 Pirellulales bacterium | reverse complement strand
TCCTTGAAACGGCGGTTCCAGGCGTCCGGAATATCGGCCACTTCGAGATCATCGGCCACAATCGCCTGCTCTAACTCGAATCGCAGGATGATGTGCAGGTTGTAGGTCGCTTCATCGGCTTCGACGCGGATAAACGAAGGCCGTACTTCGTTGATGGCGTGAACGAAATCGTCGAGCGAGACGTCGGCGAGGGCCGCGTGGAAGATGCCCTGCGCCTTGGGGAAAAAATGCTCCCAAAAGGCAAAGCTCCTGCCAACGAAATTCTCCCACAGACGCGATTGCGACTCGTGTATGCCGAGCGAGACGAACTTGCCTCGGGGCGTGCCGTAATGTTCAGACTCGAGCCCCTGGTCGTAGAGACCGTGGCCCGCTTCGTGCAACACGCCGAAAAAGGCCTCGTTGAAAAAGCGGGGATTGTAGCGGGTGGTAATGCGGGTATCGCCCGGTCCGATGCCGGAGCAGAAGGGATGGACCACCTCGTCCAATCGTCCCGCCGAGAAATCGAATCCGATGGCCGCGGCCGCCATTTCGGCGAACACCTTCTGCCGGTCGGACGGGTATTCGCGATGTAGAATCGAGCTATCGGGTTGCTTGGGCGAGTCTTTGATCTGCCGGACCAGGGGCGATAGCTCTTCTTGCAGACCGCTAAACAACCCGGTCAGATTTTCGGTAGTCTCGCCGGGCTCGTACTCGTCGAGCAGCGCGTCGTAGCGGACCTTTTCGAAGCCGTAGCAGTCGGCTTCTTGCCGTTTCAATTCTACTATCTTCTCCAGCCAGGGTTGGAACGTTGCGAAGTTGGATTTTGCCCGGGCTTTGACCCAGGCCGCATGGGCCAGGGTGGTAGTGTGCGCTATTTCTTCCACTAGGCTCTTGGGGAGTTTGACCTTGCGATCATAGGCGCGGCGAATTTCGCGGATATTGACTGCTTCGTCCGAGAGCGGATCGCTCATGAAATCGCTCGCTTCGCACTCTGACAACCACTCCCCCATTGCGTGCGAGGTGAATCGCTCGTGGATTATGCCACTAAGCAGGGTAGTCTGCGCCGCGCGGTGCTCAGTTCCCTTCGGCGGCATATAGACCTCCTGGTCCCAACTGAGCAGCGACTCGCAGGATCCCAGCAGGGAAACCTCCTTGCTTAGTTGGATTAGTTGGTTGTAGACTTTTTGGTGATTTGACATTTGGAGTGTTACTTTCGGTTTTCTGTAAGTTGAATCATAGCTGTTGGTGGCTTGTTTGTCACCTCCCACTCGGAACGTTACTCAACAGGATTGCGGAGAATGGGGGTTGTAGACAACACGGTTGAAGGAAATTCCACTTGAACCGCGAATAATGTGGATGGTTGCCGTTTAAGAAGATCTAATTAGCAACCATGTAAAAGGGGATTATTCCCGCGTAGATGTCCAGCGAAACGTCAAGAATTGTGAAGTATCCACCTAATCCAGGGGGCTGGTGTTAATGACGACTGTGCGAAAATGGGTCCTTGTTTAATGCACGACGACATTTCAGTCTAATCGTGGGTGATATTTAATGGATTTTTTATTGAATATGCAAATACGTAAGACCTATAATATCGGTGCGTTCAGAGCACTTAACACTCTCAGGGTAGCAAGTTAGGATGGCATTACACCATATGTATATCTCCCCTCCATTTTCATTTAGGAGCAAAAATGATGAATCGTAATCAGCTTCTCGTTTTCCTCATGGCGTTATGCGTCGTGATGTTGGGCCGGATTGGAACTGCCCAATACCAAACTCAGAATCCCAATTCTCAACCCTACCAGCCGGCCGTACCTCCGCCTTCCATGACTACGGCATACGGAGCTTATCCAGGTTATGCCGGGGCCTCCACGGCGGCAGGATCGAAGCTCAACGGAATGGCTAACGTGGTTAGCGCGAAAGGGAATTACAATCTCTCCACTTCGGCGGCCGCGGTTAACATGACGCAAGCCCAGAGTAAAGAAATCCAAAATCACCAACAGTATGAGAACACATACTTTCAAATGAAGCAGACTAATCAGGCCTATCAGAAGGCTCATGCGGGACCCCGGCCCACAGAGCAACAACTGGTTCGCCTGGCCCGCGAAGGCCTGCCAAAGCCGGTCAGTTCCAGCCAGGTCAACCCGGTAAACGGCAAGATCAAATGGCCGGCTGTACTGCAGATGCCATGTTTTGCAGAAAATCGCGCCACCTTGGAAAAGTATTCGGCAAAAATGGCCGCCAACGGCTCGCTCAACATCGCGGACCAGATTGATGCTCGCAAGACTATCGAATCGATGTTTAAAGAGTTGAAGCAGCAAATCAATAACGTTCCCACATACGACTACCTCGCATCGCATAAATTTCTGCGAAGCATGATTTACGCCTTAGCCCATAGCGATCTACAGTAGACTCGATTACCACTTTAACCGGAGTATAACAAATGAATTCTTCGTTACGAAATAACTGCCTGATTATTGTCTTTTGTGGTTTGTTCATATCGGCAAGCACTCCTAGCCCGGCAATGGATTCCTCCACCGGTGATTTGATCGGCCTGTTGAAATCCCCAAATGCAGCCGCTCGGCTTCAGGCAATCGATCAATTGGGCGAGCGGGGCGCGAATGCAGACGAGGCCGTTCAGCCTCTGACCTCCTTGCTGAAAAACACATCCGCCGAAGTTCGCGCACATGCGGCTCGCTCGCTGGGAAAAATCGGCTCAGCGGCAAAACCCGCCGCCTCCACATTGATCCTATTGTTGAAAGATGGTGACCCGTCAGTACGTAGGCAGGCCGTAAAGGCCCTGGCCGCCATCCGTCCGGGGCCGAAGGTCATGGTTCCACTCTTTATCAAGCTCATGGAGGACTCGGATTCGGGCGTGCAGTTGCGGGTGTTGAATGCCGTCACGGATGCCGGCGAAGCTGCGGTTCCGGGCCTGATAGAAGCGCTCAAGAATGACAAGGTGTCCTACTGGGCGTGTGTTGTGCTCCGCGAGATCGGGCCACCGGCGAAGGCAGCCGTGCCGGCGCTGGCTGAAAAGCTTAAAGATCCGCGACCCGATATCCGAATGCAGGCCATTCTTGCCCTGGGAGCCATGAATGAGGCAGCACTTCCCGTAGTGCCGCAAATCGTTGCGGCCTTGGACGACGAACATACGCGTACGGCGGCAACTTTTGTGCTCGGAAAGCTGGGGAAAATTCCCGCCGATGCCGAGCGGAAGATCCGCTCCAATGCCAATAGCGACAACCGGTTCCTCAGCACAGTAAGTCTCTGGACGCTGGCCCGCGTTCATCCGGAAGACAAGGCCCTACGCCGCCAGGCAACTGAGAAACTCGTGGCGCGATTGAAAGACAAAGACCCCTTCGTCCGCGTGATGGCTGCCAGGGCGCTTGCCGCACTTCCCCCGGCGCCGGATATCACGATCCCTATTTGGGAAAAGGCTATGGAGAACGCGGACGCAACGACTGTTCGGCATGCGCTGGATGCTCTGGCCGCACTTGGTAAGCCGGCTGTGCCGAGGTTGGTTGAAATCCTCGAAAAATACAAGGAGCTTCGTGTCGAGGTGGTTTATACTTTGGGCCAAATGGGACCGGCGGCCGCCGACGCGACTGACGCGTTGTCCAAGCTGGTTGCCGATGAAAACGTCCAGTTGGCGACGGAAGCCATACTTGCATTGGGACAAATCGGCCCGGCGGCTAAGAGCGCCGTGCCCGCATTGTGCGCCGCATACCGAAAGAAAGGCGAAAAAAATACCCACGCGATCATTTTCACATTTGGAAACATCGGCCCCCAGGCAGCCGCGGCAGAACCGATCCTGCTTGAGGCAATGAAGAGCAAAGATAAAGCTCTGGCAATCATCGCCGCCAGATCGTTCTTCGAGATCCAGCCCCCTTCAGCCGCTGCTAAAGCAGCAGACAAAGCAGTTCCCGTACTGGTAGCCGGTCTTGATGACGAATTGCCCGAAACCCGAAAAGCGGCTGCCGAGAGTCTGGCGGCATTAGGCCCACTGGCACGTGAGGGCATTCCGGCCTTGAAAGCTGCCTCGAAAGATAATGTCAAAGCTGTGCGCGAGGCAACGGCCAAAGCCCTGAAATCCATCCAGTAAAGTTGCCGCGGAGGAGACCGGCTTTCTGGTGCATGGCTGCTATATTTAAATCCAAGTAACAACAGGAACATACCATGAGACAGACATCCGTCTTCGCTCTCCTAATCGTGATGTCGGGCGCTTGCCTCGGCTTGGCCAAAGATCCCAAACCAAGTTCACCTGCCAAAAAGCCCCCAACAGAGATTCGCAAATCCGCGCGGGAGTTGGACGCGATTCGCGCCGGATCCCGGGCATTTGTTACCGCCTTCAACAAGCGTAATGCCAAAGCGATCGCGGAGTTGTGGACTAAGGACGGCGAATACATCGATGAAACCGGACGCAGTTTCGTCGGCCGCGATGCGATCAAGAAAGCTTACGCTCAATTTTTCGCTGAGAACTCCAAATCAAAAATTCAAATTATGATCGACTCGTTGCGATTGTTGAGTGACGACGCAGCAATCGAAAACGGACGCGCCGTGCTCGAACCGGCCCCTGCCGGTGCTCCCGGAATCAGCAAATACACAGCCATCCATGTCAAGGTGGATGGGAAGTGGTTGATGGCTTCGGTTCGCGATACGTGGATCGAGATCCCTTCGGCACATCAGCATATTGCCGATCTTGAGTGGTTGATAGGTACATGGGTTGCGGAAGAGCATGGCGCCAAATATGAATCAGTTTGCCGATGGGTGGCCAATAAGAGCTTCGTCGAACGCAAATACACCTTGACTCACGTCGATGGCACGAAGACGGCAGGAGTGCAAATAATCGGTTGGAACCCGCAAGCAGGCCATGTGCAGTCGTGGAATTTCAGCCCCGATGGCGGGTACGCTGTCGGAGTGTGGTCCCCAAGGCAAGATGGATGGACGGCGGAGATGCGCGGAATTGCCGGAGACGGTAAGCCAACAACGTCAGTCAACTCGTTAATAAAGTTGGATGACAACGCTTACGTCTGGCGATCGGTCAAACGAATGGCGGGAAATGTAGCGTTGTCGGATACCGATGAAGTTGTTCTGAAACGCCAAACGGCCTCGCGCTGAAGTTACCCGATCTTGAAAACACTTTCCAACGAGGAGATATACTCATGGCCCGACAATCCCTTTTGATAGCACTAACGGTGAGTTTAATGTTGTGCCTACCCCTGGCCGACTGCTGGGGCCGCGGTTTCGGCGGCGGTCGAAGCTTCGGTGGCGGTCGCGGCGGAGGTGGATTTGGCGGCGGTTTTAGTGGCGGCTATCATAACTTTGGCGCTGGGGGAGGAGGATTTAGCAGGGGAGGCGGATTCAGTGGCGGTATTCGCGGCGGAAGCTTTGGTGGCGCAGGGGGTCGCAGCAGCAGTGGTGGATTCAGTAGTGATAGCCACGGTGGAAGTTTCGGTGGGGGCGGTAGTCGCGGTGGAAACTTCGGCGGTGGAGAACGTAGCACAGGCGAATTCGGCGGCGGTAGATTTGGCAGCTCGGGTACAGGTGCCGCGGGAGCGGGTGGCGGCAGGATAGGCGGCGGAGCCGGTTTCGGTGGACAACGTAGCGGCATCGGTGCGGATAGTTTTGGCAGAGGCGGCACGGGTAGTCCCAGTCGCACGCAGTTAAATAGCTTCCTGGGATTGCCGTCGGATAGCGGATTGCACCATCTGAGTGGTGCTGCCGCCGGTGCGGGAGGTGTTGGCAGACCAGGCGTTGGTGCTGGTGGCGCTGGCCGTCCGGGTGTCGGTGTCGGTGGTTTCGGCCGACCTGGCATCGGTGTCGGTGACGCGGGCCGACCGGGTGTTGGTGTTGGTGGCGCTGGTTTCAACCGCGTTTCTCCCTCCAAACGTTACACTAATGCCGCCGCAGTACGCGGCAACTTCAACCATTGGAGCGTATACGGTGCGGGCTGGTACACGGCTCATCCCGGGGCTTGGCACCCGGCCGGTTGGGGCGCGGGTGTAGCATGGCGGGCTGCAAGTTGGTCTTTCGTCGGCGCGTGGATGAACTATTACCCCTCCGCACCGGTCTATTACGACTATGGCAACAATATTACGTACCAGGACGATTCGGTTTACATGAACGGCCAGGACCAGGGAACGTCCGGCCAGTATTACCAGCAAGCTCAAAACCTCGCCAACACCGGTGCGCAGGCACAAACCACGGACGAACAATGGATGCCGTTGGGCGTGTTTGCTCTGACGAAAACCGGCCAGACAAGCTCCGACGTAACGATCCAACTCGCGGTTGACAAGCAAGGCGTTATCCGTGGAAACTACACCGACACGAAAACGGGTAAGACGCAGCTTGTTCAAGGTTCCGTGGACAAGCAAACGCAACGCGTTGCTTTCACTGTCGGCGACAACAAATCGAACATCGTTGAAACCGGTCTCTACAACCTGACCAAAGACGAAGCTCCGGTGTTGATCCACTTCGGCAAGGACCGTACCGAGCAATGGCTGTTGGTGCGACTGAAACAACATGAGGGGCAGGCGAAAAACTCTGGGTGAAGCTCGTGTGTCGAGCAAGAATGAATGGTGGCAATGTAAACCAGATCGCAGATGTCGTTGTCGAGGTGCCGCTGGAGGAGATGTTCAATTCGCTTTAACCTGTCACTTCGCTACGTGTCGATACTGTTCAAGTTGCGCGATTATGCCGATCCTGCTCGCGGCTCTCCCGTTCCATCGGCGCGCTACACTAATTTGGTGTAATCGGACTGTCCGAACGTGACGATGCAGATGATGTGCCGATTTCCTTCGATGTCGTCGGCCGGATCAAGCTTCCTTAATGGAGGAATAAGTGATGTGTCGCACACTGCTTATTTTCGCTTTTGGTTTTTCCGTCCTGGCGGGGATAAATCCTGCCCAAAAAGCATCGGCGGAATGCTGCTGCTGTCGCGAGTATTTAACCGGTGATATGTTCGGCATTCGACCCGGGCTGGCGGAACACGGTGTTGTCGCAGACTTTGATCTCACGCAGTTCTACCAGGATGTCGCCAGTGGAGGCGCTCGGCGAAAGGACGCCTACGGAGGCAAGCTCGATTACTTCTTTACCTTCGCCAAGGGATTAGCAGTCATGCATGCGGAAAACCGCTTCGGCGAAGACGTGATTCTTGACGCCGCCGGGCTGGCGCCGGTTAACGCGAACATGCTCTATCCTGAACTCGCACAAACCACCGCCATCACGGGCTTGCAGTTTAACCTTCCCCTCACGACCGATCAACAGTGGATCGGCACCTTCGGCAAAATAAACACCTTGGATCTGTTCAACGCGATCTATCCGCAGACGGGCAGAGGTGTCGACGGCTTCATGAACGGATCCGCCTTTCTGCCGCTGACAATCGCGCGCACGGTTCCGTTATCGTTTCTCGGCGCCGGTATGATGAAGATGCACGACAAACAAATCCAGGGTGCGTTGCTGGTTTACGACAGCCACAACTCGGCGATGACCAGCGGATTCGATCAGTTGTTTGACAACGGAGCCAACATTGCCGGCATGTGGCGGTTCTTTACAGAAATCGGCGGTCTGCCCGGATCCCACCTCTTTCTAGGAACATGGGCAAGCGGGGAGTTTACTTCGCTTGACGAAACCGGTTGGGAGTTTATCCCGGATGTCGGCGTTATTGCACCACAGGAGACTGGTTCGTGGAGCTTGCTTTATATTCTCGAACAGAAACTGTGGGGCGATCCGTGTAACCAAGGGCGGAATATCGGCATCCTAAGCCAATGGGGGCTGTCCGACCAGGAAACAAGCCCTTACGCGTGGGCCTGTAATGTGTCACTACAGGGACAGGGGCTGATTGCGCGTCGAGAACAAGACACGGTGGGAATCGGCTACTTCTATAGCGGACTTAGCAATGACTTCAAAAATTTACTCAATCCCCCATTGCGATTGAGCGATTTGCAAGGCGTCGAACTCTATTACAACGCGGCAATCACGCGCTGGTTCCACTTGACAGCCGACCTGCAAGTAGTCGAACCCGCGGATTCAGCACATGATACCGCGGTTGTCTTTGGACTGAGAGCTAAGATCGACCTGTAATACGTTATTTTATTGGCTGCCGGTTCTCGTAGAACTTTTTGGCCCCCCCTGACAGCGGCTCCTCTTCGGCTATTCTCTCCTCTCAAGAGAGCCTTGAATTTCCTAAGTGTCCTACTCGGTACGTCAATGGCCGCGAGTGTAGCAAATAAAGAGCAGGAAGGCTTATGCCGGCTTTCAATCTAGACAGATCTCTACCTATGGTCGATGTTACATTCATCTTCAGAACTATTATAAATAATTGTTTCAATGCCAGGGAATATGCAACGGTACAGGTTGCATTTGTGGTGGTTGACATTGGAAAACGCCGGATTTACTGGAGGTAATTCTCTCGGGATCTTTGCAACGGCGATGCTTGCGCACTTGTCGCGCCTTTTCGGTTGCATATACTTTACGAGTAGATTCTGACTTTTCATGGGGTACCTGCCTTTTTCCAAGTCGTCATAAAACCGAAATTCTGAGCACCCTCAATATACTTTATAGTAGTATTCCAACTTGCGCAAGGAGAATAACTGTGAAAACAATCCAACAAACTTGCTTTCGTGGTGTACTAGCCTTTGTCGTGGTAATAGCTTGTCTGAGCGGTTGCGGGCAAAGGAACGCCACATCCCAAGCGCAAACACCCGAAGAAAGTCTCCAGCCGGAGAAAGTGACTCCGAAACCTCCCACAATCATGAAGGCCGGCGAAACGGGGCCAACTTTGCCGGGAGTGGCCGCTACCGCGCCGCAAGTCATCGGAACGCTCGGTTCACCCAGCGCCACCACCACTATCGACGGCAAACAACTGCCCGCGCCCGATCCAAAATTTGGCGGCGTGATCAAGGACGACGCTCTTCAATCCAAACCCTGGTGGGCACCTCGCATCGTGCCTCCCAAACAGGCGCCCAATATTTTGCTGATCATGACCGATGATGCCGGATTCGGTGTACCCAGCACTTCCGGTGGTGTTATCCCGACGCCGACAATGGATCGCATTGCAAAGAATGGCCTGCTTTATAACAACATCCATTCCACCGCGCTATGTTCACCGACGCGCGCCGCGTTAATTACGGGGCGCAACCATCACTCGGCGGGCTTCGGGGTAATCTCCGAGCAGTCCACCGGCTTCCCGGGCTACAATAGCATCATCGGCAAGGACAAGGCCACCATTGGCCGCATCCTGCTGGATAACGGTTTCTCCACTTCGTGGTTCGGCAAAGACCACAACACGCCGGCATTCGCCGCCAGCCAGGTCGGGCCCTTCGACCTATGGCCGACCGGATTGGGCTTCGAATATTTTTATGGGTTTGTCGGCGGCGACGCCAACCAGTGGCAGCCTAACCTCTTCCGCAACACAACGCAAATCTATCCCTTCAAAGGAAAACCGGATTGGAACCTCATTACCGGCATGGCCGACGACGCCATCGATTGGTTGACCCGCATTAATCAGACCGATCCAAGCAAGCCCTTCTTTCTCCATTACGTTCCCGGTGCTACTCACGCGCCACACCATCCGACCAAAGAATGGGTGGATAAGATCCACAAATTGCACCTCTTCGACGACGGTTGGAACAAGCTGCGCGAGCGTATATTTGAAAACCAGAAACGTCTAGGTGTAATCCCGGCCGACACCCGGTTGGAACCCTGGCCGACGGACGTCATCAAGAACTGGGACGACTGCACGCCCGAGGAGAAGAAGCTCTACATCCGCCAGGTGGAAGTCTTCGCGGCCTATTGCGCCTACAACGACCACCAGATCGGACGTGTTGTCCAGGCCATCGAAGACATGGGCAAGTTGGACGACACGATCATTATCTATATCAACGGCGACAATGGCACAAGCGCCGAGGGCGGTCCGTTGGGTACGCCCAACGAAGTCGCCTTTTTCAATGGCATCAATATGATGCCAATCGCCGAACAGATGAAATGGTACGACGTGTGGGGCACGGAGGAGACTTATAACCACATGTCGGCGGGATGGTCCTGGGCCTTCGATACGCCCTTCACCTGGTACAAGCAAAACGCCTCGAAGCTGGGCGGCATTCGCCAGTCTATGGCGATCTCCTGGCCGGCGCGCATCAAGGACAAGGGCTCACTGCGCCAACAGTTCATGCACGTCATCGATGTGGCGCCTACGCTGCTCGAAATTTGCGGCATTCCCGCGCCTGAGGAAGTAGACGGTATCGAGCAGGCGCCCATCGAGGGCACGAGCTTCGCCTACACCTTCGACTCGAAGAATGCCAAGGAACCATCGCGACACAAAACCCAGTACTTCGAGATGATGGGCCAATGGGCCCTCTATCATGAAGGCTGGCTGTTGAGTACCAAGGTCAACCGCGCGCCGTGGGAAGCTTTTGGTGCCGCCAATCCCGATCCGCTAAACAACCAGGTGCTCGAACTCTACGATCTGAACACGGATTTCAGCCAATCCAGGAACATCGCCGACAAACATCCGGACAAAGTGAAGGAGTTGAAGAAGATGTTCATCGAGGAAGCCAAAAAGTACCATGTGTTTCCCATGGACGCCTCGGTGGCAGCTCGCATCGTAGCCCCCCGCCCGAACATCACCGCCGGTCGTACCGAGTTCGTCTACACGCGTCCTATGGTAGGATTGCCGCAGGGCGATTCTCCCTTCCTGCTTGACAGCTCCTACACGATCACGGCCGACATCACCGTTCCCAAAGGTGGCGCCGAGGGTATGATCCTCACATCAGGCGGCCGCTTCGCCGGCTACGGTTTCTATCTGCTGGAAGGCAAACCGGTGTTCCTCTGGAACCTCATTGACCTTGAACGTATTCGCTGGGAAGGTCCCGAAGCACTCGCGCCCGGCAAGCATACCGTCGAATTTGACTTCAAGTATGACGGCTTGGGAGTGGGCACTCTGGCCTTCAATAACATGAGCGGACTCGGCCGCCCCGGTATCGGCACACTCAAGGTGGACGGCAAGGTGGTCGACACGAAAAAAATGGCGAAGACGTTGCCCATGATATTGCAATGGGACGAAAGCTTCGACATCGGTTCCGATACACTGACGGGCGTAAACGATGCAGACTATCGGCCGCCGTTCGCCCTGACAGCGAAGCTGAATAAGCTGACGATCAAGATTGATCGGCCTAAGTTGTCGCCCGAGGACATCAAGAAACTCGAAACGGCACAGCGCAACAACAAGGTTAGCGAATAGCACTCAGCCGACATGTGAATCGATCATGCTGGTGCTATAAATACCTAAGGTTGAGGCTCAACGCGTTAATGTATTAGACATAAAATACTTGCAGCGAATTTGGGGAATCGGTGATTAGGATTAGGTTAGGATTGGAGAGTTCAGTATCGAATCTTCATTGGAAAATTTATTTATTCCGGAAATCGTATACAGGTTGCTTGATTTCCGCTTATCGAGTGCTGTAATGCTTACGTGAATATGTATACCCCCCCCCCCCACTAAAAAGGTTGTTATTTTGCTGTATATAAGGAAGTCATTCCAGAAACCACACGTATCAATTTAAAAGGGTAAGATCATGAGTACTTCGAAGCGAGAGGTTCGTTCCTTTAACGCACTTTTCTTAACGGTCTTTGCAATATTGGGAGGATTCGTCCCAACCTTTGCGGATGAGCAAAAGCCGAACATCCTTTTTATTGTGTCCGACGATACCGGTTATGGTGACCTTGGTCCATACGGCGGCGGTGAAGGACGCGGCATGCCGACGCCCAACTTTGATCGTCTTGCATCGGAGGGAATGACGTTCTTCTCTTTCTATGCCCAACCGAGCTGTACGCCGGGTCGTGCCGCGATGCAAACCGGACGAATTCCGAACCGTAGCGGCATGACCACCGTGGCCTTCCAGGGCCAGGGCGGCGGATTGCCGAAAGCGGAGTGGACCCTCGCCTCCGTTCTCAAGACGGCGGGCTACAAAACGTACTTCACCGGCAAATGGCATCTGGGAGAGTCCGATTATGCGTTGCCCAATGCTCAGGGCTACGACGTGATGGAGCACTGCTTCCTCTATCACCTCAACGCGTACACGTACGGAGACCCGACTTGGTTCCCTGACATGGATCCGAAACTCCGAGCCATGTTCAACCGTGTGACCAAGGGCTCGTTATCCGGCAAAGCCGGCGAGAAAGCTTATCAGGATTGGAAGGTCAACGGCGAGTATGTGAACACACCGGAGAAGGGAGTTGTCGGCATCCCCTTCCTGGACCAGTATGTCGAGCAATCGGCGTTGAAGTTCCTGGAAGACGCTTCGAAGAACACCAACCGGCCGTTCTTCATCAACGTCAACTTCATGAAGGTCCATCAGCCGAACCTGCCGGCGCCCGAATTCAAACACAAATCGATCTCAAAAACGAAATACGCCGATTCGATTGTCGAGCTGGACACTCGCATCGGCCGTATTATGAATAAACTGCGCGCGCTCGGATTGGACAAAAACACACTTGTATTCTTCACCACCGACAACGGCGCTTGGCAGGATGTCTATCCCGATGCCGGTTATACGCCATTTCGTGGAACCAAAGGCACGGTTCGTGAAGGAGGCAACCGCGTACCGGCAATCGCGTGGTTTCCCGGAAAAATCAAGGCCGGCGTGCGCAACCATGATATCCTCGGCGGCCTCGACCTGATGGCAACGTTCGCTTCATTTGCAGGTGTGAAACTCCCGGAGAAGGATCGCGAAGGAAAACCCATTATCTTCGACAGTTGCGACATGACGCCTGTTTTACTGGGTACCGGTAAGTGTGTCCGCAATTCGTGGTTCTACTTCACGGAAGATGAACTCAGTCCGGGGGCTGCTCGTGTCGGGCATTACAAGGCCGTGTTCAATCTCCGCGGCGACGATGGGCAGGAGACGGGCGGTCTGGCGGTCGACTCCAATCTAGGTTGGAAAGGCTCGGAAAAATATGTCGCCACGGTGCCCCAGATCTTCGACCTGTTGCAGGACCCGCAGGAGCGATATGACCTATTCATGAATAACTTTACGGAGCACACCTGGACATTGGTTACGTTCAACCAGGCGATTCACGATTTGATGAAGACGTATGCCAAGTATCCGCCACGAAAATTGCAGAGTGAGGTCTACACCGGGCCCATAACGCTTTCGAAATATCAGCGGTACCGGTTCATACGAGAGCAACTAAAGAAGGAAGGCGTCAGTATTCCACTTCCAACGGGTAACTGAGGGGCAACCATCTTGCACACACGACCACTCAAGTTCTTCATTGCGTTAGTGCTCTGCGCGATGACGGGTAACACCACCGCGCGGGAAGGGTTGTCAAGCGATCCACTACCTTCGTGGAACGATGGCGCTGCCAAACAGTCGATCATCGACTTCGTGCGGACTATAGCAACGGGCTAAACGGTGTGATGTTCGAGACCGGTTGAATTATGGGGATCACTGGAGGTATTGGCTCTCGCGACGCGCCCGGCGGTGACCAGGCTTATTTTCCCAATTTTTCGGCCAGGCGGTTTTCCAGGTCGGCCTCGACGAGTTCTTGAAACTTCAAGCCCTTGCTTTCTTGCTCTGAGCGAATCATGGCGAGTGTAACTTTCTCGAGGTCTACCCCCTGCAAATAGGCCCTTTCCATCTCATTGGACGAAATGTCCACGCCGGATTGCTTGGCCATTATCAGATAGCGCAGTACCGTTTGGACCGGGATTCTTCGCAATCGCATACCAATGATGGAGATCAACGGCACTGGTGTTCCTGAGGTATATGCTTGAAGCCATGGTGCGAAGAAAGCGGAGGCGAATAACAAGAGGAACAATAATGGAAAAACAACCACAACGATTATGGCCATAATCAAACCCGCATCCCCTGCTGCGATCAGTGTCATGCCAAGAGTCTCCTTTCTCGGATTCCTCCCCATACGGCCCCGAATTTTGCCGAATTATGCGCTCGTGGTTCAATAACGTCAAGGGCGGTGAATCATCCACCTAATCCAGGGGGCTGGTGTTGCTGACGGCTGTGCGAGAATGCGTGCTTGATGAGACAGTGTGGCAGTAAACACATAAAATAATAGAAGAGTCGATACAATTTTCTGCCAGGGTTGCTTCAAATGCCGGTCGGCCGTAAAACATGTATGGAATCCATCTCACCCGATGACTTGGTCGCGGTTGCGGAGGAAATGTTTTCTCGGGAAAGTCACTGATGCGTAATATGCTTGTATGGAAACGACTGAAGAACTTCTTCACGCACAATGTTTTGCATGTAGATGACACTCCACATCGCATCGCACTAGGTGTGGCGATCGGTGTCTTTGTGACCTGGACGCCGACAATCGGGTTCCAGATGGTTTTGACGATTGCGCTGGCGTGGCTGCTGAGGGCGAACAAATTTGTCGGTGTGCCCTTCGTGTGGATTTCCAACCCCCTGACTCTCGTGCCCATCTATATGCCCAACTACCTCATCGGTCGGTGGATTCTGGGCAGCGAAGTGCCCCCGCCGGATTTTGCCAAGGTAGTCGATGCCACCGGTGGCTGGCTGGAAACAGTCGGCACCTGGTGGTCCGTGACATGGCATGCGTTCCTGCCGTTGTGGTTGGGCAGTCTGCTGGTAGGACTGGCGTTGGCAATTCCGTCATACTTCGCCACCTACCGCGCCTTGGTCATTTACCGCCGCAAGTTGTACAACCTCCACTTACAACACATCGAACGCAAACACCACCGCCGTGAGCTGGATATCCAAACCGCCGAAAGCCAAGACGAGACCGATTCCGGCAACTCCAAGGAAGGCTGAACGACAAATAGGTATCAACTCCCGGGGAAAAACGCATTATGTATCGTCATTTGCCCTTGCGATTGTTTCACGCTTTGTTGTTTTGCCTTGCGATCGGTTCCACGGTCTGCTTGGCCGAGGAGAAGAAGACGTGGGGCATTCCACTAAAGCCTGATCCGCCTACTGCCGTCGATGGGGATTTGGGGGAATGGGCGGCCATGCCAAATGCGATCGAGATCGATAGCAAGGAACAGGTGGTCTGGGGAGCGGACAGTTGGGATTCGGTGGAGGATATGCATGGTACGGTGCAACTGGCCTGGCGTCGGGAATATCTTTTCATCGCCGCCCGGGTTGTCGATGACAAACTTTGCCAGTCGCAGCGGGGGGCTGATATCTGGAAGGGCGATCATGTCGAGGTGCATATTGATGCATTGCCCGATCTCGAACCCAATCGGCAGTCCTACGGTAAGGGGCAGTTCCAGTTCGCTTTCAGCCCGGGCAACTTCCGGCGGACGGGCAACACGCTTGGTGATTGCCCCGCGGAAGCGTACTGTTTCCGTCCCGAGGGGCAAGCGGTGAAGGGTGTGCTGGTGGCGTCGAAACGCACTCCGCGGGGCTGGAACCTCGAAGCGGCCATTCTCTGGTCGCTGTTGGGAGTGACACCGGCAAAAGGCACTTTTCTGGTTTAAAATCATTTGATAACTGTTCCTTAATCGCTACTGTTATTAATCAACACCAAATAAACACAATTGTCCCATGCGTTTTTTGATTGGATGTTCCGGCGCAATTGCATTTATCGTATTCATTATCGGGTTTGTGGTTTCACTGTTTGTTGGTGAAGCCACCTGGACTGAACGCATCACGGTGGGCGCAATGCCGGCAGCCGTGGTGTTTATTGTCGTGTTGCTGCTTTTCATGCGTGATTCGGCTCGACAGTCCGCAAGCATACGATCTACTCGTAATCATTTACTTGCATGTGGCGATAAATCCGACGATATCTTCATATCGTCCTTTTCAACTGACAACGCCCTACTACTGCTCGAAACAAGAAAGGCAATAGCACAATTCTTTGATGTGCCAACCTCAAAGATAGCCCGGGATGTTCACTTGATCGATGAGTTACATGTAGATAGATTGGAGCCTTCATTTCAGTTCTACGTCGTCAATTCCGTCATCGCCTCACAGCCGGTGGAACCGAAACCGTTTGCATTTGATATGGCTGGTCTTGAATCGATCGATGATTTAGCATATGCGATCCGCAAGGTAATTGACGGCTTGAAGCTTCGCCAATAAGGGGCAATCGAGAAATCGTTTACCTGTTTGTGGTGCGGCCATCCTGGCTGCACAGGGCAGGCTGGAAGCCTGCACCACAAGTAATTGATTGGCCGTTGCTAATCTTCCGCATTCGAGATGATAAGCATAGGATCTTTGCAGGCCGATTTCCAGACGGACTCATTGTTCATCGGCTCCGCCATTCTCTGAATCCGCCCCTTTCGTTTGCTTTGGCTGGTTTTTCCGTGTCAACACCGGCTTGTTCAGAACGTGACCACCTTGAAAGTCCTTTCCGGGGTAAGTGATTTTCGCACCGCAATGGCACCGGACCTGGTGGCCGTATTCGAACAACGTCACGTCATAATTTGCGCCACAGCGCGGGCAAGTGATAGCCATTATTATACCAATTATCCAAGCCTCGAAGACTACTCATCCAACAGGGTTCTCGATCCATTGCCGGTAACACGGTCCGCACATATACAGGACCAGGCGACGGTAGATCTGATCGAACAGCTCGCGCTCGGACAAGTCTCCCATCTGCTCCATGAGACGTTCGATTTCCGCCTTGTGATCCCGAGCCAGGTCGTCTTCCGAAAAGTCCGGTGGCGAGGGATCGGCCAGGGCTTCGATCTTCACCATGTAGAAGTCTCCTTTTCCCGGCATAAGTTCCGCCGAACAACGGGCACAGCACAACTCGCATGAATTCTTCGACATCAGAACACCTCTTCACTCGTGCGGCGGAATTGTTCCCATAGACGCTGGAAGCGGCTTTTGTAAACCATTTCGTAAAGCTGCTCCCGATCCAGTGAGATATGCACATTAGGATCGCTTCTTCACACCTTTGTTTACCTCTGCGTGCCATTCTTTCAGCAGTTTGAGAAATTCCTGGGCAAGTTTCGGTTTTTGTTCGGCTATGTTTTGCTTTTCGCCAAGGTCGGCTTTGAGGTCATACAGGGCGGGGTTGGTGAAAGATTCGTTGGTGACCAATTTGTTATTCCCCCTTCTGATGGCCAACATCTTTTTGACACCCCAGAAGATGGGCCGGGAAGCTATCGGGGCTTCGCGTGTTAAATGCGGAAGCAGGTTTACTCCGTCCAGCTCGAGATTCTCGGGCAAGGCGACTCCGGCCATGGCCGCCATTGTCGGTAGCAAATCCGCCCCCATCGCCGTCGCATGTGAAATTCTACCGGCTTTGATTGTGCCCGGCCAGCAGGCGACAGCGGGTACCCGGTGTCCGCCTTCCCATATGCTTCCTTTTTTTCCCCTAAGTTGAGCAGCCGATCCCGGTCCTGCAGGTCCATTGTCCGAAAAGAAAAAAATCAGGGTGTTGGCGCTCAGGCCCGCATCGTCAACTGCCTTGCGAATACGGCCGATGCCTTCATCCATGACTTCAATCATCTCCTTGTAAGCCTCGGGGGTGACCGGATCCTTTGTTCTGCCTTTGCCTCGGATATAACGTGGCGGATCATTGCGGCCCTGGTAGGGATAGTGCGGGGCTTCATGTGCGAGATAGAGCAGGAAAGGCCTGTCTTTGTTGCGTCGGATAAACTCAACTCCGTGATCAGTGATGAGATCTGTCGTATATCCTTTTTGTGGATTCAACCTATCCTGTTTCCACCAATCTTCCTTGCCGGTCTGGTCCAGGTGCGCGTGATAATCCACGTTGCCACTTACATATCCGACGAACTCATCGAATCCTTGTCGGACCGGATTGTAGTCCGGTTGATATCCCACGTGCCATTTGCCGTATAGAGCGGTTGTGTAGCCCGCGGTTTTCAATACCTCGGCGAAAGTCGTTTCCTCAAGATCCAATCCCGTATGACGATGTCTTTTTGCACTGACGACACCCGTGATGCCCGTGCGCTGTTGGTATCGACCCGTCAGAAGCGCGGCTCGCGTTGGGCTGCAAACTGCGCCATTCGAGTGGAAATCTGTAAATCGAATGCCGTCCCCAGCCAAGGCATCGATGTTGGGTGTGTTGAAGTGTTTATTTCCGAAGCATCCCACATCTCCATACCCCAGGTCGTCGGCAAGTATTATGATAATGTTCGGTTTTTCATCGGCCTTCGCGGTCATACTGCCCAGGGTAAGTCCGGCTGTAGCTGCAATAATAAGATAAATTGGAGTTTTTTCTGCCTTCATGATGATTTTCCTGAATATCGTCTCTCATGAGGTGGACCCCAAAAACTGGACAGCCTGATAAGGTGTATAATACACACCGCAAGTAACCAATCAGGAGGTCCAAGAGATGACAAAGAAACGTCGCACTCATGTGGCGTCATTCAAGGCCAGGGTGGCCTTAGCGGCGATCCGCGGGGACATGACAACGGCCCAGTTGGCCAGCAAGTATGGTGTGCATGGCAACCAGATATCGAGTTGGAAGAAGCGGCTTTTGGAGGGAGCCGCGGACATTTTCGCCGACGGCCGTCGGCGGAAGGAGGAGCCTTCGGCCAACGAGGAGGAGTTGTTCGAACAGATCGGTCGGCTGAAGATGGAGGTCGAGTGGTTGAAAAAAAAATCTGCCGATCTCTCTTGAGGAGAAACGTCGATGTATAGAACCGAACCATCCCGTGCTGAGCGTTGCCCACCAGTGCCGACTTCTGGGCATGCCGCGTTCGACGCGTTATTACAAACCGGCCGGCGAAAGTCCGGAGAATCTGTCGCTGATGCGGGCGATCGACGAACAGTATTTGAAGACGCCGTTTTACGGCAGCCGCAAGATGGCCGAATTTTTTGGCGTCAATCGCAAGCGGACCCAGCGTCTTATGCGGCTGATGGGCATCGAAGCGATATATCGGAAGCCGCGAACGACACGAGCGGCGGCAGGACACAAGATTTACCCGTATTTGCTGCGAAATGTGAAGATTACGCGGCCCGACCAGGTTTGGAGCACCGACATCACATACGTCCCCATGTATCACGGTTTTCTTTATCTGGTCGCCGTTATGGACTGGTTCAGCCGCTTCGTGCTATCATGGCGACTGTCGAACACGCTCGACGGCGGATTTTGCATGGAGGCGTTGGAGGAAGCCCTTGGCCACGGGCAACCAGAGATTTTCAACAGCGATCAGGGCAGTCAATTCACGGCCGTGGCATTCACCTCGCGACTGGAGAGCCGCGACATAGCGATCAGCATGGACGGCCGCGGTCGGGCAATCGACAACGTGTTTATCGAACGGCTGTGGCGCACTGTGAAGTACGAGGAGGTGTACTTGAAAGATTATCCCACGGCGTGGGAAGCGGAAGTTTCGCTGGCAAGCTATTTCCAGTTTTATTGCCACGAACGAATACACCAATCGCTCGACTACCGCACGCCGGCGGAGGTTTACCAAGCAGGCTGGCAACCGGAAAGCACCGGCGGCGAAAAACCAACAAGAAATCGCGCGCCAAATGGGAAGAGCTTATACATAACCCAAGGCATAAACAAGCTTCTGCGTCCGCGCGAGACCTGGGAGGGGTCTCGCGGGCCGCTAAGCCTATTTCCTACACCTTAAACAACCCC
>JAFGTN010000548.1 GCA_016934075.1 Pirellulales bacterium | reverse complement strand
GAGTACTCCGCGATGTTGTCGGCGCGGAGGAAGTGGAGATTCTCCCTCGGCATCCTGAGCCTGGAGTCGATGCGGGAGAAGCACAGGTCCATATCAGCCTTGGCGAAGCTCAAGGGGTGCGTGATGGGCACGGGATTATCATTTTCGTCCACCCACTCGTCCATGCCCCAGAAATGGCCCTCGCGAACGTCGATATCTAGGTCGTTGACAATGCGGGCAACAAGCGGCAACTGTTCGGTGGGGCCGATAGGGCCGCAGATTCCGGCCGGATTATCGGCCGTGGATTGCTTCCAGGCGTCGATGTATTCGAGGGCCTCGGCCAGGAAAAACTCTTCCAACGTGTCGAATATACGAACTTCGAAACCGGGACGTGACATGGCTAGAAGATCGTCGGCCGTGAGGCGGGCGGCGTCGTCTATCAATTTGCTGTCCAGTGTCGTATAGTCCCACCAAAGCGGCGCCACTTTGCTGATAGGGCGTGGCATTATTCATATCTCCGGGTTTGAGTTGTTCAATAACTCAGCCAGAATGTCGTCGTGCGGATAGCTGTGGCCGCGATGTTGGATGAAGGCTTCGGCCTGTGCGATGCCGATCTCTTCGCCACGCAGCGCGGCCATTCTTCTCATGGTGTCGAGGTACTCGTCGGTGCCGTGATGAGCGCGAAGCCATTCGCGCTGGCTTTCATGCTGGATGAGCATTTCGGTTTTTTTATCGAATTGTCCGGTAATGTCAATATATGTGGTGGGTTTAACGCGGTTGCCAGAATTGTCGATCGCTTCAGGAGGATCGCAATAGTAGAGATACGGGACGCAAGCGCCTTCGCGGATAGGTATGGGCGAAGCGTTAGGGGCGGCGTAAAGGAACGACGCCGAACGTGCCAAGAGCGAAGTCATCTCGTGGTCCATCATGTAATCTTGACGCGGATGGGTGATTACCAGCGAGGGTGCAATCATACGGAACATATCGATGGTTTTGCGGATCGAAGATTTATCGAAAACGATGTATCCGTCGTTTTCACCCAGGCAGTGGTAGGTGGCGCCGATGAGTTCTGCCGCTTTTCGGGCCTCCTCGGTGCGAATGCCGCCTATTTCCCAGGGGGTGTGGCTGATGCTGCCGCAGTCGCCAGGCGCGGCGGATATAATGTGGACCTCCCAGCCCAATTCGGTAAGACGAATGAGTGTGCCGGCACAGAAGAATTCGGCATCATCGGGGTGGGCCATAAAAGACAAAACCCGTCGGTTGTTATGTACATTCATGTGAGGATATACCAGCCATCGTTGGGGGGTGATCGTCCACTACTTTCTAAGGAATTCGATTGTGCCGCATGGGGAGCTAATGTCAAGGGGCGGGGGGGAGAAAGTTACGATTTGCATCGCAAACAAGGTTTTTTGCAAATAGTCGGAACTGCTTCCCAAATGCCTAGGGGGGGAGTGGAATAATGCTCATGAACCCCAAGCGACCGTGATACAAATCGCAAGTACAAGTTCTCAGAGACACCCTACCTCTCGGGGATAATGATCTTCACAGGAAATTTTAACCACGGTATAATTACTATGTTAGGCCGTGTGTCAATCGAGTGAACCGAGTAAACAGGGTCAGTCAGGGCGAACAGCCTAGAGGGCAACAAGGGAACCGGTTGTGTTCTGCAGCCGTTTCGAGTTGTACCGGTATTATCCGACTTATCTTTCGCAATTAATCGAGCGATAACCTCGCAAAACCAGCATGCGCGCCGGTCCGTTCCATTTGCGCTTGCTTGATTATTGATTTTACGTAAACAGGTACCGTGGCGTTTATATACGCTACGGCGGGCCAGGATCGCTTTCGGCTTGTAGCCGCCGGTGAGACCTGGCCCGGTTTTTTTAGTTTCAGTTTTCCTCTGCACTTTCTGAAAAAACGGCACTTAGGCCTAAGTGCCGTTTTTTCAGAAAGTGCAGTTTTCCTGCTAGAGCATAGTAATCATGGAAGAACGTGAATTCGTTCAACAGCGTCACCAGGAGTTTTCCAAACTGGATCGACCAAGGGAGTTGGTTGTCGCCTGTCCTCCCATGAGGAGCAATGTGAATCTTTCTCGCATTGTCCGTGCGGCCGGCTGCTGTGGAGTGCGAAGGGTAATCTGCTGCGGGGCTTCGAAAGTGATCGCCAAGATCGCCCGCAATGGGCTGGAGGGGATAGAGATCGAAAACCACCGCACGCTTTTGCCAATATTGAGCCGTTTGCGCGAAGAGGATTACGAACTGGTGGGGCTGGAGCAGACGAGCGGTTCGGAGTCGCTTTTCGAAGCCGAATTGCGGCGAAAAATGGTGTTGGTGGTCGGTAACGAACGAACCGGAATCGACGAGGAAGTTCTCCGGATTCTGGACCGAACGGTGGAAATCCCCGTCTACGGGCTGCCGTATAGCCACAACGCGGCTACGGCCACGGTCATGGCTTTGTATGAATATTGTCGGCAGTTTCCACGCGGCTGATAGCAGGAATATCCAACATCCCGGCTGTTAACTGGACTTTTGCATGTGCCCTTGACTCGCAATTTTGCAAAAGTCCAGATGTTTAAGATAATCCAAACTAATTCTTCCGATCCGGCGGTGGTGGTTCTTCGGACTCCTGTCCGCCGTAACGTCTTCTGAACGACTGTGAGGTATGCATGCTTACAAGTCGTGCCACCAGCACCGCCAGATACAGTTGGCCCATCATGGCTTCGAAGGATGCCAGGGTCCGCGAAAATGAATTCGCCGGTGTAATATCGCCATAGCCGAGTGTGGTCAGGGTAACGATACTGAAATAGACGGGATAAATCGAATCTCCCGAACCGAACCGCATTTTCTCGGAGACCTCTGTATTAGTTTCGAAAGACATATTGAACGCGTCTTTATCGATAAACGTCAGCAGCGAAAATACCACCGCCCATAACAGCCCCAGCATAAGATAAACACAAAGCGCAGCCGAGATTGTGTTGAATCTGATTGTCTCGACGGAAAAGACATAGCTTAAAATCGCCAGGCTGATAAAGCCCAGAAATACGATGTTAATCACGTGCTGGAGTATCTCAACCGCAGAATTATCGGTAAAAACAACAGCCACGTCCAGCACAAGATACGGCACGGCCAACCATAAAGCGATGCGGAAGACAAGTGGCCTTCGCGAGATCGCGAAAATCACGGCCAGCAGCAATGCCGCGAAAAGGGCTGCGATTATAATTCTTCCCATGATATGGTCCGGCCCCGGAAACGACAACTGTATAACCGGCATGGAAAGATACAATATAACCAACGCGCTCAACAGGAGATTGAAGCGATGATACTGCAAGTGCACATACCAATTGTTGTATTTCCGAAAAAAATCGATAATCGAACTGCTCATGTCCGTTTCCCCTGTCGGAAATTACGGTTATGGGAATGCGAAGTGCCCGATTGCTGTTTGTGAACTCGATGCGGAGCGGAGCGCGATTGCTGCTCGTAAAAATCATACAGTTCAAACAGCATTTCACGAATATCACCGCCGTGGCGAGCAAAGGTTGCCCGGACTTCAGTTGAAGTCGATTGGTCGAACGATTTACCAGCCAGCAACTTTTCGACAATTTGCACCGCCAGTTCCGGCGTCGGATTAGTGCGATACAGCTCGGGCAAGCCCATGGGCTTGTGAGATGTTACCAGCAGACCGATGTAATGGCGGCGGCAAAACCGCTTCAATCTAAAACGCGACCACCAGGAAAGTTGCTCATAGCCGTCTACTATCAAAACGATCCTGCCGCTCTCCAGCGACAACCGCGTCAGATCGACCGGTAACCGCCGCTGGCCGTCGTGCAATTCGACAAGGAGAGGTTTCTTGCCCGATCTTCGAATCGCGGGCAATAACGTGGCCAAAAGAGCCGACTTGCCCGTGCCGTGCGGCCCGACAATCTGGCCCCGCCATGCGGCGTTTTGCAGGCGAGCGACCATGCGCTCGGCATCGTCACCCTGGGGGCCACTATCGTCCTGGGGGAATATGTATTCGATAGCTCCCGGCCGCACAAAACGGGTGCTAAAAGGATTAGAGCGGCCGATGGTGGGGCGGTTATGGTTGCTATGCTTGTGATTCATTTCATGCGACCGGTGGTTTTGCGATCAACCGGCGTGTGGTCGAGCCGGTTGCAAGTTACCCAATACGAAGGGCAACTCGGCCACTATTTCGCGACCGCGTTTTGGAAAAACACGAACTCTGGCGCACCAACGTATTTTCATAATCGAGCCTTCGTACGACAGCGGGCTTAGCGGCAGGGTGACATCGAATTGCTCGGCACGGCGGAACGCCGACCAGTTCATATCGTCAGCCTCGATACGTCGAAACTCATGCACGTCCAGATCTTCATCACCCTTACCTTCGGTGTACCAGAGCACGGAAAACTCGATGGCCTTGACCGAACCCGGATCGAACGATTCGAGTTTGAACTGGCCGGAAATGGTTTCGCCGGGCATGAACTCTTGGGCATCATCATCGAAGCTAATTGCTACATATGGATCGCTCATATTCGTCTGCTCCCCTCTCGGCCGACCTCGTCACTTGAACTCGGGTAAACAATGACCGGATAAGACCGCTCGTAATCCGGCCAGTGATCCACGTCACCTTTGACAACGACCTTCCAAGAGACTTCGTTGTGGTCCGACTTGAAGGAGTGCATCATTCCGGCGGGAACGTCCATCTGAAACCTTTCCTCCAAGGGCAAACCACGGTGTATCTCGAAGCTTTCGCGACGGAAAAGCTCCTGCTCGTAAACGCGGCTAGTTTCGGTGCGGGTATCGGTTCCCTGTTGATAGGTCGCCGATTCTTCGCAAACCAGAATTACCACGAGAGAGTTCATTTGCAGGCGACCGGCTTGTGAAACCAGCAGATCGTATCGTTCGCCCGGAAAAAGCGGGTGGTCGGAAATTTCGACAAAAGTCTGGCCCACTCCGGTTGTGATCAAAAGCTGCCGGATGAAAGCACCGATAAGCACGATACCGACCAGCATGAAGGGGATGAGAATCAGAAAGGGAATCCAATCGATCTTGCCCGGACCGAAAAATCCACCCGTAACAAAATAACTGGCAACCAGAACAAAACCGTTCCAGAAGAGGCAGAACAGACCGATACCGACAAGAGCCCAAGTGGCCGAAGTGCTGATAGGGAGACGGTATTTCAGGCGCGTGCCGGGGCTGTTTGTCATGTCGGCGCCAACCGGCACGCTTGGATATTCGCTTGGAGCCCGCCCACGCCGTTCGAAGATGTCGGTGGCCTTGCCGCCGGCCGCGCATCTTTCGGCCGATTTGCCCCAGTGCAAAAGTCGATAGATAAAACCGCCACCACCGATCAGAATAAACGTGCCCGGCACGGCAAGCAGAACCCAAGCCAAGACCGAATATCCGCGAACCAGCACGGCGACTTCGGGGTGGCGGGGATCGTACCAGCAATCGTACCGCTTTCCTATGTCGAACTGTTTGAGGATTTTCTCCTTATCGGCGCGGCCGCTGGAATACGTACCGGTAATGTCGTAGGTCCTGGTTCGGTATTGCTTGCCGGCGATTTGATATTCGATTTCTATCTCGGGCCGATAGAGCGTTCCGTCTTCGCCATCTTGACTTCCGATCTGCTTGGCGAGAATCACGCAAGTGGTTTCGACGAATTCGTGGTTGACGCGCCACTCGGGGATAAGCAGCGTCGTCACCATGACGACGAGGCCGGCGCAGCCTATGAGTAGGAACAGGCCGAAAAACACGAGCTCACCGAAACTCCCCAGCGCGCGCGAACCTGTTCGTCGATTCCCGCGCTTCTTTTGATAGACGCGGAATAAGCGACTCAAGATGAAATCCCCTACTGGCTGACGGTATCCATTTTCGATCTTCTATAAAGACCGACACTTTCCAATGCCAGAAACACTTCGTCCAGCGTTTTTTCGCCGAAATTGGAGATGCTCAAAAGATCTTCGCGTGAGCAGTGAACCAAGTCCTTGACAGTGAATATGCCTCGTTCCTCGAGACAGTTGGTCGTGCGAACCGAAAGGCCGATCTCGGCTGTGCTCATACCCAACTTGGCAGCCATATCCTCGGCCGTATTTTCCCGTTTGGGAAGAGGAATGCGGGTAGACATGGGGGTCCCTCCCTGTATAAAAAGTTTGTGTTCCTACCAAACGCTTGCCATTTGCGGCCACGCCATCGTTACTCAAATTTACAGAGTAAATAGTGTAAGACCGAACCGGCTACAATATACAATGGCATAATATAACAACTCTTCAGGGTTTGGGTAGTGTTTTTTTATGGTAGACGAGGAAAAATGCGAATATTTTTTGCCCTCAGCTTTGCCGCATGGGTGTTTTGGGGTAAGATTGGCCGGGCTCAGATCAATCAACTTAATACCGGCAGTACAATAATATTGGTAGTGTGGAACACTGAATACTATCGTTCATCGCACAAGCTTGAGCAGGCATGGAAGCCCCCCATTGTGAAGAGGATTAAGCTTTGAATCCGCTGCTGGAAAACCTCACTCCCGCTCAACGCGACGCCGTAACACATCTCGAGGGACCCCTGCTGGTGTTGGCAGGCCCGGGCAGCGGAAAAACCCGTGTTGTTACCCATCGAATTGCCTATTTGATGGAAAACGACGTATACGCCGACGAGATTCTCGCCCTGACGTTCACGAACAAAGCCGCCGAGGAAATGAAAAACCGTGTCGAGCAACTCTCGCCCGGCAACTCGGTTTGGGTGGGTACATTCCACCGCTTTTGTGCAAGGTTGCTGCGGAAAAACGCGTCATTGGTGGGGCTAAGAGAAAACTATACGATTCACGATACCGATGATACGCGGCGAGTATTTCGTCGCGTACTCAGAGAAAACAATGTCGATACTGCGCATTTTACGCCTGACGCCATCGCCTCGGCGATAAGTTGGGCAAAAAACTCGCTTATCGGGCCCGAGCAATACAAGGCCAGGCCAGGCCACGCCCTGGGGGAAATCGTCAGCCGCATCTACCCAGCTTATCAAGCCATCCTAACCGACTGCAATGCCGTAGATTTCGACGACCTGCTTATGCATGTGGCTTGCATATTGCGCGACAATCCTGATCTACGGGCGAGACTCGACCAGCGGTTTCGTTTTGTCTTGGTCGACGAATATCAGGACACAAACCTATCACAATACGCGATTGCGCGTGCATTGTCAGTCGATCACCCCAACCTGGCGGTCACAGGCGATCCCGACCAGTCGATTTATGGTTGGCGGGGCGCGAATTTGCGAAACATTCTGGATTTCGAACGTGATTTCCCCTCGGTGCATGTTGTGCGTCTGGAGCGGAACTATCGCAGCACCAAGCGGATATTGGAAGTTGCCGCCGAGTTGATCCGCAACAATGTGAATCGCAAGGAGAAAACACTTTACACCGAAAACGGCGAAGGGCAACCGGTTAGGCTGGTGTGCTACGTCGATCAGAAAGAAGAAGCACGGCAGATTGCCGCGCGGATTGCCGACGACATCCGTCACGGAGTACGGCGCGCACGGGATTTCGCTATATTCTATCGCGTCAACGCGCTTTCGCGTGCTTTTGAACTGGCGCTGCGCGAGGTGGGCGTGCCCTTCCAGCTAATCCACGGGCTGGAGTTCTTCCAGCGTCGCGAGATCAAGGACATCTTGTCCTATTTGTACTTACTGGCCAATCCGCAAAATGACATGACACTGCTGCGGGTAATCAATACACCGGCGCGGGGAATCGGTAAAACGACTATCGAACGTGTGTCCCAATACGCGGCGCGTTCGGGCATCAGTCTTCTGGAAGCGGCCCGCCGTTGCGGCGAGATCGGCTCTCTCAATAAGCGGGCCGTAACGCTGGTGGGCAAGTTCGTGGCCATGTTCGACCGGCTGTCGGCATTAGTGGCGGCACCCATCGAAGAGCTTTTGGGAAATGTGCTGGAAGAATCGGGCTATCAAAAGCAGTTGGAAGATTCGGATCTCGAGGAAGACCAACAGCGGCTGGCAAACATCGAGGAACTCTTGTCGGTGGGCCGCGAGTTCGACGAACAGAATCCCGGCGAGGGGCATTTGGAAGAATTTTTGGAAGAAACCAGCCTGGTCAGCGACACCGACGATCTGGAATCAGAAACCGATCGCGTGACGCTGATGACGCTGCATGCGTCGAAGGGGCTGGAATTCCCGGTGGTATATTTTGTGGCCGTGGAAGAAGGTCTCATACCGCACGAGCGTAGCAGCCAGCGGGACGACCAACTCGAGGAAGAGCGGCGGTTGATGTTCGTGGGCATCACTCGGGCACAGGAAGAGTTGCAACTCAGCCGCGCCTCCTACCGCGACTTCCGCGGCAGGCGGGATATGACCGTACCCAGCCAGTTCTTGATGGAGTTACCCCGCGACAAAATGGAACTAGCCGGCTCGGATGCGATTCGGCCAAAATCACTGGGATTCCCGGAAAGCTGGAACGACCTGCCGCCGGAGGAGATGGAGTGGAAACCGGACGACGAACCAGCAGAAGCCAGAGCAGCGCGTGCGGCAACGAGCGACGGCCGATTTCCGACCGGACTGACTACGGCGGCCGAAATGGCCAACGGCACTAAAACACCGCCCGTCTCACCCGAAGTTTTCCACCAGAACATGATAGTACGGCACCCGGAATACGGTCTGGGACACATCATCGCGTTAAGCGGCAGCGGTGCCAACCGCAAGGCCACGGTGGATTTCGGATCACGTGCCGGGCGGAAGAGTTTCGTGCTCCGATTCAGCAAGTTGCAGCCGGTGCGGGGGTGATATTCGGTGGGAATACAACCAACAATTACACGGCATTTCTTTTTCTGCAAATATTGACCCATCAACGGCGAATAACCGCAATATGCCGATGCCGACATAATCCACGAGTTCGATATGCCGCTAAAACTACTGAATATATCTCTTTTAATCGCCGCTATCATCGGTGGATTTTACACCTATCGGGCAAACCGGCAATATCGGCAACTTAAAGCGGAAGTCAATAGGCTATCGGTCGAGGTCGGCGATCTCGACGTAGCCGATCCGTCAAAGGCATATGTAGAGGCCTTGCCGACCGGCGAGCCGTTACACTTCGCATGGCGGGTCTACCTGCCGGCAAATTTTCAAGCCTGTTGGAAACACACCAGCGGTTCTTCCTGGTCGACCAACAGTGAACCTAGTGAATTTCTTTCCAGAGTTCGCATCATCGAAGACGACAAGGGACAATTGCTGGTTTACCACAAGGAACACGGCGGCAGCGGCAAATGCAACCTTGGCAGCACGAAACTGGCCAAATTGTTACGTGGCCGCTGGAACGAAATACACGTGGAACAACTGGGCTCGGACGGCATTGCCGTTGTGGATCCGAATGATATTTCCGTGCTATTGCGATTGACGCTATCCGATGAATTGAAAATCGAAGCACAGGAAAAACTGAACAAGTATGAGAATAAACAATACCAGAAGGAATTGTTCGGGATACGTTTCGGCTCGAGAGACGCCTTTGCTGCGGATCAATGAAATGGGCCAGTATGTTTCTCGAAGACATATATCTTTATGATAGAAGAAAACACCAAGATGCCGAGAAAACGTTTTTTGAAACCGCAATGGAGTTTGCAGACAATGTTTCTGCTGACGGCTGTTGTTGCTGTCTGGGTTCCATATTTCCAACTGCAAAAGAAGATAGGGCTGACCGAACAGAAGATCGACACAATGCGGAAGATGGCTCGCGAGTTGATCGTTAGTGACACAAACAAAATCGCCGTCGTCAAGAAGATGGAAAAATGGTATGACGAGAATCGTTGGGATATTTATTTGCCCGACGGAGAGTACAAAATACTGCTTGCGACTCAAAATATCGATCATATGGGATTCGCTCCGGTCGTTGCGGAAGCTGCTGTTCGTGGTGGTCGACATGTCATCGAACTGCTACACGACAAAGGTGATAAAAGCAACGACATCTCGGTCCTGTTCGATGACCTGGCGATAATTGAAGTCCGGGAAAGTCCGGATTGGGATAAAGGCTACGGTTCTTCCGGCGGAGGACTGTTCGCTAACTGCGAACAGCTCTCAACCGACGAACCGGTAGTGCTTTTCCGGCGACGTTGGCATTACAAGTTGACTCCCAATTCAACCGGTCCGAAAAAAGGACCTACCGAAGGCTTGCTGCTTTGGATAGAGCGAACGGCGGAGAATTGAAACATGAAAATCGAAACGGAATCTTCACGGTTTAATCTCCTTTTCGTTGCAATTGACGGCGAAAGCAAGATTTCATTTAATCTGGAGGCCGTTGCAACCCGGCCTACAGATTGTGGTAGCGGGATGCGGACATGTCGCTTTCCACGCCCATAATGAGACCGCTGAGAAAGTTTTTTGCTGGAGCCTGTTAGAAAGGCAGGTTTCCCAGAGACGCAGCAGGTTTTTTCAGGGCACTCGTG
>JAFGTN010000547.1 GCA_016934075.1 Pirellulales bacterium | reverse complement strand
GCTGGCCATCTTCAAACGAAACCGCGTAAATCTAACCTGGATCGAATCCTTCCCCATCCCTAACACCGACCGCGCCTACATGTTCTTCGTGGAAATGGACGGCCACGAAACCGACACCCGCGTTCGCCGCGCGGTGGCCTCGCTGGAAAAGAAGAGTTTGCTTTTGAGCATCTTGGGCTCGTTTTCCGTCAGCCCAAAAGCTGAATAGGGATATTGATCGCTACTACTTGTTCATATATTTGTCAAGGAACTTGCCGATCTGCTCGGGCGTTGGACGATCGCTACCGACGTGCAACTCGCAGTCAACGCCCAGCTTGTCCAGTTTGTCTTTGAGCAACTTGCCGAAATACGGGTGGTGGATGCGCAAGCCGTGGGGTGCGTCGGCCGGTAATGGCAGATTGTCGAGTTGGCCACCGTATATCAGCATCGTGGGCGGATCGTCGGCAGTAACCAGATGGATTGGCGACGATAACTTCGCCATTTTTACGACCCTCATTGTCTTGAGCATTGGCCGGTTGGAATGACTGGGTTGCCAGCATAATTGTGATGCAGCAAAACAGGTACGGAAGCAGCCCGACTTTTGATTGTGAGTGTTGCATGCTCATTGTCAGTTGCTGATGGAAAGGAATGGTTTTGATAAGTGGTATTCAGGAGAACACTCGACTTATTTACAAAGTTGAATGGTCTCTTTTCAACCCTATTAACAGCATCATTAGTCCTGTCAACACAAACATCAAACCCGAGGGTTCCGGGATTACCCAGAGTGTCCCTTGGCCGTTGGCTCCGCCAACATAGCAGGTGCTGTAGACATTTATGCCATCGAGTATCATGCCGCCTTGAGGATGAGATCCATCATCTTCATATGAGAAATCGTGCCATTTGGCAAAGACGCCGGTACCTGTGTTGAACGACCAGATCGTACCGTCATCGTTCGCTCCGCCGAAACTGGATGTACCGAACAGGGTGTCGCCCAACATGACTATTTATACGATCAAGCAAATCCTTGTCAGAAGGCCAGGTTTGATCGAAGGTCAAGCCGAACCATGAGCCATATGGGAAGCTTATGCTATATTACAATAATTACTTATCTTTATGCGGGTATAACATATAGAATCCTATTGATTTTCCCTTGCCCCGGTTGTGGAAAATTCGGCAGGATGTCATAATTACAAGTTTGATTTGAGCGCGAGTTGATAATAGGAGCATGAAAATATGCGACGCCCGTTTATTGCCGGCAATTGGAAAATGAATATGGATCGAGCTTCGGCCATCGAATTGGCCGCCGGAGTGGCCAAAGCCACAGCCGATCTAGAGGATGTGGATGTGGCCGTTTGCCCGCCCAGCATTTACCTCGATGCGGTTGTCAGTGCAACGAAGGGCTCGGAGGTCGGCGTGGGCGGACAGAACATGTACCACGAACCGAAAGGCGCCTTCACTGGTGAAATCAGTTCGGCCATGCTCCTGGACATCGGTTGTCAGTATGTCATTTTGGGCCATAGCGAACGTCGTCACATTTTCGGCGAAACCGACGCGGATATTAACAAGAAGGTCAAGGTAGCGCTGGAAGTCGGCCTTACGCCCATAGTCTGTGTCGGCGAGACCCTGCCCGAGCGCGAAAGTGGAGAGACACTCAACGTTATCCGCACCCAATTCGACGGCTCGCTCGCGGGTTTGAGCGATGACGACATGAAAAAGATCGTAATTGCCTACGAGCCGGTTTGGGCCATCGGCACCGGCAAAACAGCTACCCCCCAACAGGCGGAGGAAGTCCATCTCGATCTTCGCAAGATCATGGAATCCTGTTACAATAGCGAAATTGCCGAGTCGGTGCGAATTCAGTACGGCGGCAGCGTAAAACCCGATAACGCCGCCGAGTTGCTGGGCCAACCCAACATCGACGGCGCTCTGGTTGGCGGAGCCAGTCTCAAGGTCGATGATTTCATGGGAATCATCGCGGGTGCAAAGTAGTCAAACGGGTCGATTTTTTCGTGCGTTAAAAAGTATTTTAATCAACTTTTCTCGACGGATCGTAATGGTCTAAGTTGGAAACCTCGTTAGAGAACTAAAATGAATACGATCTTTTTGATCTTGTTGTTCCTGTCGGCACTTTTTCTGATTTTGCTGGTACTTGTTCAGCGAGGCAAGGGCGGTGGATTGGCCGGCGCATTCGGCGGCATGGGCGGCCAGAGCGCGTTCGGCACCAAGGCCGGAGACCTTTTCACCAAGGTAACGATCGGCGTGGCGTTTTTCTGGATCGTGCTTTGCCTGGCGGCGGTGGCGGCCACTAAACCCGGCCAATCGCGTATGAAACAAAATGTCGGCACTAATTCGGCCCCCATCGACGACTCGAGCACTGGGATTGATCCCAAGACCGAACCGGCCCCCGAGGAAGGCTCGTAAACACACTGGCTGAGAAGTAGCCAATGGCACCCCAGTTTGCATAATTACGCCGGCAGACAAACCCGCCAGCGGTACCCGAATCGATTATATTAATACTGGTTGACAATCGGCTGGTGATACACGAGTTGGCAAATAGAGGAGTACCCCCGCCTTGCTGCTAAGCATGACCGGCTTTGGCGAAACGCACGTTCAGCAAGACGGCCTGTCCGCACAGGCCGAGGTCCGTTCGATCAACAGCCGATACCTGAAGGTTACCGTTCGTTGCGGTGAGGGCTATGCCGCTCTGGAACCGCGGATCGAGAGCATGCTGCGCGATAAACTTCGGCGAGGTACGATCTCGGTTAACATCCGCGTGACTCGAACCAAATCGTGCGAAGACTACCAAATCGACACGGAATTGCTCGATCGCTACCACCAGAGTTTTCGCAAGTGGCAAGAAAACCGCGGTTTAGACACGGAATCGCGACTCGATAATCTGCTGCTGTTACCCGGCGTAATCAACGAGGAACTAGCTTCGGCGTCGGACTTGGAAGCCGATTGGCCGGTGATCGAAAAGGCCCTGCTGGGTGCCGTCGAAAACCTTACCCGCATGCGCAGCGACGAAGGCCGGGCCATGGAAGCCGACCTGAAGAAGAATTGCCTGGCCGCGGCAGAGGCACTCGACGCAATAGAAACTCGCGCTCCGCTGGTAGTGGAAAGCTATCGCCAGCGACTGCATGATCGGTTGACCAAGATACTGACAGAACACAAAATCGAACTGGAACCGTCCGACATCATTAAAGAAGTTGGGCTCTTTGCCGAACGGAGCGATATCTCTGAAGAAGTCGTTCGCCTCAGGTGCCACTTCGAGCAGTTCTTTTCCATCATGGAACTGCCCGAAAGCTCTGGGCGAAAACTGGATTTCATCACCCAGGAGATGTTCCGCGAGACGAACACTATCGGATCGAAGGCCAACGACGTGGAAATTGCACGCAACGTGATCGAAATCAAAGCCAACATCGAACGACTCCGCGAGATGATACAGAATATAGAGTGAATAGACCCATATCGCGCAGTAGTGTTGCCATACTATTGATACAAAATGACGGCAAATAATCGTGGGAGAATAGTAATAATATCCGGGCCTTCAGGCGCGGGCAAAACAACGGTTTTGGCCGAAGTTCTCAAGCAAGCGCCGGTGCCTCTGGTAAAGAGTGTTTCGACAACGACGCGCCGGCCACGGCCGGCCGAAGTCGACGGAGAGGATTACCACTTTATTTCGGCGGAGGAATTTGAAAAACGACGCCTGCGGGGCGACTTCCTGGAATGTTTCGAAGTCTTTGGCTCCGGCCAATGGTACGGAACGCTAGAAAGCGAGGTGGACAAGGGGCTACAAGACGGAAAATGGGTCGTTTTGGAAATAGACGTGCAAGGTGCACTGGAGGTAATCAAGCAATTCCCCGACGCTATTACGATTTTTGTCAGCCCCGGCGGACGCGAGGAACTCGAACGACGCCTACGTGGCCGAGGCACGGAAAGCGACGATGCTGTGGAACGCCGATTGGAAGAGGCATACCACGAAATGGACCAGGCCGACCGCTATCGTTACCAGGTTGTCAACGACGACGTGCGGCGGGCGGTCGATGAAATACGAAACATACTCAGTAGCAACTGTAATACGGAGAAGAAACAAGATGATTGATGAACTTCGCGAAGAAGCAATTGTTGCAAAGGTGGGTGGCCGCTTCAAACTCTCGACGCTTATCCAGAAGCGGCTAGTAGCCCTTAATTCGGGCAGCCGGCCGTTGGTCGACGGTAACGAAGACGATAAAATCCAGATCGTGATCAAGGAAATCATGCAGGACAAGATCTACCTGGATACGGATTCTAACCTACATGTGGCTGACGGCCAACACGGTACATCGGACCTCGACTTTACACAGCTATAAACGATGAATGGTCGCGAGTTATTGATCGGTGTAACCGGCGGTATCGCCGCGTTCAAGACCGCTGCTCTGGTCAGCCGTCTGGTGCAAGCAGGCGCGGGCGTGACAGTCATTATGACCAAGTCGGCCACGGAACTGATCGGCCCGAAGACGTTCGAAGCGCTCACGGGCCGGCCGGTGGGTATCGGACTCTTCGAAGACAGCCCACATCCGCACATAGAGCTCGGTAGCAACGCCGAGTTGATGTGTGTGGCGCCGGCAACCGCTAACCTGCTGGCCAAGGCCGCGCACGGCCTGGCCGACGATCTGCTCAGCACCACGCTTTTGGCCTTCGACGGTCCCATCATCATGGCCCCGGCGATGAACACGCGCATGTGGGAAAAACCGGCTGTGCAACGCAACGTCAAGAAACTCGAAGAAGACGGCGTCCTCATGGTGGGACCCGAGGAAGGCTACCTGAGCTGCGGCCAGTATGGCGGCGGTCGCATGGCCTCGCCGGAGAAGATCTTTGAGGCAATCGGGGATAAATTAAGAATGTCGAAATCAGAATAAAAAAAGAATGTCGAATGCACAAAGTCTTTCGGTTATTCATCATTCGTACTTCTTAATTCTTTCTTCATTCTGATTTCGACATTCATCATTCTTCCATCATTACTTTTTATTTACTCTTACAACCACCGAGATGTCCCGCATCCTCATTACCTCCGGCCCCACTCGACAGTATCTCGATCCGGTTCGGTATATCAGCAACGGATCGAGTGGGAGGATGGGCTGCGCTCTGGGCCAGGCCGCGATTGATGCCGGGCATGATGTAGTGATAGTCAGTGGTCCGGTAAATATCGAGTATCCCCAGACGGCCGAAGTAATTCCCGTGGTTTCGACCGAGGAGATGTTGGAAGCGTGCCTGGGCGTGTGGAATGATTGCGACGGCATGATAGGCGTGGCCGCTCCGTGCGACTACCGGCCGGTCGATGTGGCCAAGGGAAAAATTACGAAAACCGGTGATTCTCTTTCGATAAAACTTATCGAGACGCCGGATATCGTGGCCGGTCTGGCGGAGGTAAAAACCTCTCAATGGATTGTGGCTTTCGCCCTGGAAACCGGCGACAGACACCTGCGAGCCATGCAGAAGCTGGAACGTAAAAAGTGCGATCTGATCGTGCTCAACGGCCCGGAAGCCATGTTTGCGTCTAAAACACGCGTGGAAGTATTGAACCGCGATGGCCAAGTACTGGCCGATATCGAGGGTGATAAGCCTCAGGTAGCCGTGAAAGTGTTCGATGTGATCTCGCAGCAGCTAATAAGATAGCCAACACACAAGCCGAATGATTCACGAATCACACCTGGAAAAAAGACCGACAAGTCGTTATTACCATAGTAAATGTCGCCATGAGTTGCGATAGGATGGGTAAGTTTAAGGAGATAGGCAATGTCAATTGAGTGTCTTTCTGCTGGGATTCTGTTTGCGGACTGTGGATGTGAGCCGATCGAGCGGCTGCCCAAGCCGGGTGAGTTGGTAAAAACCGAACGAATTGGACTGACTCTGGGTGGATGTGCTTCCAACGCCGGGCTGGATCTGGCTAAGTTGGGCTTTAGTGTAGGCGTCTCCGGTTGTGTGGGCGCGGACGGCTTTGGTGAATTCATTGTCGAGACGCTCGAAGGCGGTGGTGTCGACACCAAGGGGATCCATGCTCTTCAAGGTCGCGGCACGGCTTGTAGCTTGATTCTTAACGTGGAAGGCAAGGACCGCGGCTTTATCAGTTCTCCGGGTGCTTGTTTGGATTTCAGCGTCGCGCATATTCCTGATGATTGGATCGACGAAGCAAAGGTCATTTATATTGGCGGCTATCTGATGATGCCCGCATTGGAGACTCCCGAGCTGTCCGAGCTTTTCCGTAAGGCACGCGCGGCCGGTACCAAAACCGTCTTGGACGTAGTCCTGATGGGCTCCGAAGATTACTGGAAAGGGCTTGATCTGGTATTGTCGGAAACCGACGTTTTCCTGCCCAACGACGACGAGTCGGTCATTCTCACGGGCCTCGACGATCCGCTGGAACAGGCCAGGCGATACCGCGATTCGGGCGCCAATGCGGTTGTGATTACCCAAGGCGATAAAGGGAGCATTTACATGGACGACAACATCTGTCTTCGAGCCGGCGTGTATCCTACAACGTTCGTTGGCGGCACCGGTTCCGGCGACGCATTCGACGCCGGCTATATTGCCGGCATGCTGGCCGGTGAAGACCCGACCGGCTGCCTCCGCTGGGGCTCGGCCCTGGGAGCAAGCTGCGTGCGCTCTATCGGCGCCACCGAAAGCGTTTTTAATCGAGCCGAAGCGGAAGCGTTTATGGCGGAACACGAGTTGGTAATTGAGGAGATTTGAGGTGTGAGGCTTCCGCCATACTAACCCGAAGCGCAAGCGAGGGAGGAAAGTCATTCACTCCCATCATTTATCATCTTCGAACACTTCGGATTAGTTTGACCCATATATCTTCGAACCTTAAACGTTTACGATAAAAGGGAATTAGTACCATGAGAATCGGTGTTTTTTGCAGCGGCGGCGACGCGCCGGGAATGAACGCTTGCGTGCGAGCCGTCGTGCGAACGGCCGTGGGCGCGGGACATGAAGTCGTGGGCATTCTCCGCGGATATGAAGGC
>JAFGTN010000546.1 GCA_016934075.1 Pirellulales bacterium | reverse complement strand
GTTGGCCGAAGCGGTCGACGAAGTTCCGCCGGTGGGCAAGACATATCTGCCCGACGGCAGCTATCGCGAGATGACCGAGTGGTCGCTGCCGACCGAACGGCTGGTGGAATACGAGAACCTCGTACACGAGATGCACGAGAATCCGAACTGGGAGGCCTTGCGAGGTTTCATCCGCGGCGGCATCTGGCGCAACTTCAGAGTCAAGTATCCTGAATCCAACGAGATGTATTCCCGCATGATGGCCGTAAGCCGTTGCGTGGCCGATTTGAGTGAAGCGGCCGGCCGCGGCGGGGCCATCGACGCCGGGCTGCTGGAACGGGCCCGTAACGAGTTGTATCGCGGGCAGTGCAACTGTAGCTACTGGCATGGAGCCTTCGGTGGAATATACCTGCCGCATTTAAGAAACGCCGTCTATCAACATCTGATCAACGCAGACAATCTGCTGGAGCAGGCGGCCGGTAGGTATGTTAACGCGGGCAATTTGTCGGACGATGTGACCGATAACGAGCAGACTTGGGTGGAAGCCGTGGCCGACGATTTCGACTTCGACGGCCACCATGAGGTGCGGCTATCGAACGATAAGCTGGTTGCCATGATAGCTCCGGCCCGAGGCGGGCAGATCTACGAATTGGATATCCGTTCGATCAGTCACAACCTGCTTGCCACGTTGACTCGGCGTCCCGAGGCCTATCATCAGAAGGTTCTTCGCGGGCCCAGCGATGATGACGGCGAATGTGCAAGCATCCACGACCGTGTGGTCTTCAAGCAAGAAGGCCTCGATAAGATGGTGCAATACGACTCCTACCAGCGTAAGAGCTTGATCGACTTGTTCTACGACGATAATGCCACGCTCGATGACGTAGTGGCCGGTACGGCTACTTGGCACGGTGATTTCGTAGAGGGCGACTATGAAGCCCGCGTGCGTCGCAATCCGGGCCGCATCCAGATCCAGCTCAGCCGCGAAGGCAACGTGCACGGAGCGGATATTAAAGTCACCAAGGGTGTTACGCTCGATGCCGGCAGCTCGACGTTGGAGATCGCCTATCTGCTGGAACGCCTGCCCAAAGACCATACCTTCCACTTCGCCAGCGAGTTCAACTTCGCCGGCATGCCCGCTGGGGCCGACGACCGCTATTTCCGCGATGCCGACGGCAACAAGATCGGGCAGCTTGGTTCGCAATTGGACCTGCGCGATACGACAGCGTTGGGGTTGAGCGACGAGTGGCTTGAGGTGGGCGTGGATATGCAAGTCTCTCGCCCGACCAACTTCTGGACCTTTCCGATCGCTACGGTCAGCCAATCCGAAGGCGGTTTCGAACTGGTGCACCAGTCGGTAGTCGTACAGCCCCACTGGTATGTCTGCGCCAACGAGAAAGGCCAGTGGGGTGTAACCATCAAGTTGGGTATCAACACCAACAACTCCGAGCAACACGCCGAAGACCCGGCCGTAGCGGCGGTGAAGTGAGCGTAGTTGCTGTTTATTCGATCTCAAAAACTTGCTGGATCGCCGGTTCCTTGTATTTAGCTGCGCCCGTTAATACTTGCAGGTTGTCCAGAACCTGTAGCCGGCCGCCGCCGTGTGTGTGGCCGCACAAGACAAGCAGGTTGGTTTGCGAGTGAGCTTGCATGACTTTCTCGAGTACTTCGCCCACCACTTTGCAGGAGAAATGGGGGAGGTAATTGTCGTCCGATACTTTGCCCTCGTACCAGGCCGCTTCGCGAAAAGGTGGTACGTGTGTGACGGCAATTACGTTCCGGTACCGGTCGACTGCATCCACAAGCACTTTCTCGAAATGTCGGGCGGCCTCTTGGGCCAGGGTGTGGAGTACTTCGATAAGGTGCTCTTTGTCGAGTGTGAAGTCTACGTACCACTTAGAGAGTTCGGCCACCAGCATATAATCGCTGAGCATGACGTTGGATTTCCAGAAGTCTCCGCATCGGCCGTCAGCCCAACCGTCATGCCCGACGATTGCTGTGTCTGGCGTTAACTCCACCACGCCTGATGCCGTGAGATATTCAAGCCCATTGGACCGATGTGCGATATCTGCGACTTGCAGGCGAGTTTTCGCAATCGATCCTCTGTAAAAGTCATGGTTTCCCAGCACGAAGTAGATGGGTTTGCCGATAATCTCGTCCATTTCCACCAGAAACCGTCCCACATCAGGGCTCTCGCCGATATCCCCACTGATCGCCACCGCGTCGGCTCGGTCACGAACGGATTCCAAGAATCGTTTACGTTGTGAATTGTCGACAAAATTGAGGTGGATATCGGTTAGCCAGGCGAGTCTCATGAGCGGGGGGCCTTCTGCCCGCTGGAAAAACCCCTGATGGATTTTTGCGGGCTGATACGTTAGGATAGGAGTTAGTCAACACGGGCGAATGCTTGTTTCGGCCCCACAATTCCGGAATATAAAGGCTATAGCCCGTATTTACCATGCCCTAGTTTTCACAACATACCCCCATCCCTGTGGGTCGACGTCGCCCGGGTCGCTATTGTTTTCCGGCCTTGCGGCGAGATCCACGACCAAGTGAGGAGACCTGCATGACTCGATCTACCGATAAATCAACCACCCGCCGCGAATTTCTTGCCAAGAGTTCGGCCATGGCCGCCGGCGCGGCTGTTATGGCCGGGAGCGTGCCCGCCGTGCATGCCGCCGAAGACAACACCATCCGACTTGCCCTGATCGGCTGTGGACACCGCGGCGCGGGTGCCGTGGCAAACGCCTTGAATACCAAGGACCAGGGACCCATCAAGCTGTATGCGATGGCCGACATTGACGAAGGCCGCATGAAGCTCTTTCACAAGGAGTTGAAGAAGGCCTACCCCGACCAGGTCGACGTTACGCCCGAGCGAATGTTCACGGGCTTCGATTCGCACAAGAAGGCTACCGACATCCTCAAGCCGGGCGATGTTGCCATGTGCACCACGCGGGCCTACATCCGCCCGATTCACGTCGAGTACGCCGTGAATAAGGGCATCAACGTTTTCATGGAAAAACCCTTCGCTCCCGATCCCATGGGACTGCACCGTCTGCGTCGTGCCGGCGAAGAGGCCGATAAGAAGGGCGTGAAGATTCTGGCCGGTGTGCAATGCCGCCATTCCCCGGCGCGTGCGGCTCTGATCGAAAAGATCAAGGAAGGAGCCATTGGCGAGATTTCCTACCTGCGCGCCAACCGCTTGGGCGGACGTTACTGGCTGGGCGATCAGGGCGCCAAGTCGAACAATCTTTTGGATCAACTCCAATTCGGTCGTATTCATCTCTTCTGGGTCGGCTCAGGTCACTTCGTCGACTATCTGATTCACCAGATCGACGAGTGCTGCTGGCTGATGGACTCCTGGCCGGTCGAATGCCGCGGCATGGGAGGCCGAGAGGTCGGCACCACCGACCGCGGTCAGAACAATGACATCTACCAGTTGGAATATACCTTCGCCAACGGCAAGAAGGCATTCTGCGGTTTTCGTGCCGCCCAGGGCGCCCATACCGAATTCGCCACCT
>JAFGTN010000545.1 GCA_016934075.1 Pirellulales bacterium | reverse complement strand
CGCGGCATCATCTGGTAACCTGTTCGCACGCCGATATCGGCGAGGTTTTTCCCGACATGGTCTGGCACGCGGAGGTTCCGCTCACGCGGACTTCGCCCGCGCCGCTGTTTTTGCTATCGCGCCTGGTCCGCGAACATGGGCTGAAAGTCGTGCTTACCGGCGAAGGGGCCGACGAGATCCTGGGCGGGTACAATATCTTCAAAGAAGCCAAGATACGTCGCTACTGGGCGCGGCGGCCGGAGTCCGAAGTGCGTCCCAGGCTGCTGGGCGAGCTCTACAGATATATCGGCAACATGCCGGGTGATGCTTTTTTGCGCAAGTTTTTCGGACAAGGGCTGAGCGAAACCGGCGATCCGCGATATTCGCACGCTCTGCGCTGGCGAAACACGGCCCGCGCCGCACGGTTCTTTTCGCAAGCGTTCCGCGACGAGATATCCGCCGTGCGTGGTCAGTCGCAAACCGCCGGCGAAGAAGTCGAATTGCCGCCGGGATTTATGGACTGGAGTCCGCTAGCCCGGGCACAGTTCATCGAGGCCACGTTGTTCTTGCCCGAGTATTTGCTCTCTTCGCAGGGCGACCGCATGGGCATGGCCAATTCGGTTGAAGGGAGGTTTCCCTTCCTCGACCACAATGTCGTCGAGTTTTGCGCCGAACTGGCTCCGCGGCTTAAGCTCAACGGCCTGAATGAGAAATTTATTTTGAAAAAGGCCGTGGCGGATCTGTTGCCCGAGTCTATCTGGCGGCGCAGCAAGCAACCCTACCGAGCGCCGATCCATGCTTCGTTTTTCCCCGATGGTAAGCTTCTGGATTGGGTCGCCGATGTGCTCTCGCCGGCTTCAATCGCGTCGGCGGGCTTTTTCGATCCCCGTTCGGTTGCCGGGTTGGTGCAGAAGGTCACGCGCGGCGGCTCCTTGGGCGAAACCGACAACATGGCCCTGGCCGGCGTACTTTCGACACAGTTGATCAATCAGCGTTTCGTCGAAGATTTTCGTCCCAGCAAGCCGTTGGATGAATGCGATGATGTGAAGGTTGTTGCCCGGGGATATGATTGTCTTTCCAGAGCCGTTGAGGAATGATCTAATACTTTGTTTTATCTTCTTTTCACTCCTTTGCGTCTTGGCGTCTTAGCGTGAGTATTTGATGCTTGGGAAGGTTTCCCAAAAAGAATCTCACGCAAAGCCGCAAAGTCGCAAAGGAAATATTATGATATACGAGTTGCGGGCCGCTATGGTCAGTATAACCTACCCCCCACGTGTGCCAAGGCTTTGTGTTTATTGAGTCGGGAATAGAAACATTTGTGTGAATAACTCTGGCTGCATGGATTGAGGACCATGTCCTTTCCGGTCATACTCTGCCGGCGGCCTTGCTAATGGGTGAAAAGGGCTTTATTCTTATGTAAATTCGACTGTATCCGTTGTAGTACCACTTACGTAAGAACGTCTTGAAAAATGCACAAACCCGCAACTGAAAACACAAGCACGGAAAAAACCAACAAGATGCCCAAAGCGGCGTTTGTGATTCCGCTGGTTCTCGCCGTGATTCTGGTGGTGGGGTTGGTTGTGCCGATACCATTATTGAGCCGGTCCTTTGGTGTGTTTTTCGACGTTATGCACGGTCCTGCGTTTGCTCTGTTCGCGGCCATATTGGTTCATATGCTGCTGCGGTGGACACAGCTCAAAAGGTTGCCGATCGTGATGGGCGTATGGATTTTTTTAACGGGCAGCGGCATCCTGACGGAAATACTGCAGAGTTTCATTGGTCGCACCGCCAGTTGGCACGACATCGAGGCCAATACCTTGGGAGTTACTGCCGGCGTGCTTTGGACGTCGACCAGAAATGTCGACTCGCGACGCTTGCGAGGTTGGTGCACGGCCGTTTCGATCCTGCTAATACTGATTCCAGCGGTCAATGTGCCGTTTGTTTTGACCGATTGCATTATACAACAACGCGACTGGCCGATGCTGGCGTCTTTTGAGAGGCAGTTGGAATTGATACGGTGGAAGGTTCTCGATACCCGCATTGCCAGGACTTCGGAGCATGTCACCCACGGCAAATCATCGTTGCGAGTGGAATTCGACAAGACCGACAATCCGACAATTGCCAGTGGTTCGTTGCCGAATAATTGGGCGGGCGAGAAGGAGTTGGCCTTCGACGTCACCATTGACAACGGCCCGGAAGTAGAACTTCTTGTCAAAGTTTTTGACGTCGATCATAAGTGTGGAGATCCCACCAATGATTTCGAGAAAATATTCCGGCTTGAACCGGGCACGCACGAGATAGAGATTCCGCTGGTCGATGTGGCCAACGGGCCTGCCGGTCGCAAGTTGGATCTTAGCCGCATTACCGAACTGCAGTTTATCTTGATAAATCCGGACCGACCGCGTGTGCTGTATTTCGATAATATTCGCTTGAATTGATCACCGGGGCATTTTGCCCACATTGCCTCTCTGCCCCGGATCTTTGTTATTTCTTTTCTTATACCAATTCCAGGTTTAAATAGGGCTGGTCCGCATGTTTACCCTTCGGGAAAACACGCTACTTTCTTGTCAAGAGACGCGCTATTTCAAACTAGAACGCGAATTACTTGTGCTTCGTGCTTCAAATGCGATGCACAATCTATGGTTCGTGATTAATTCGGGCTAGGTGATATTTGGTCTCACTGGTAAAATCCCGACTTGATCGTGGTTTCATATTAAGGGAGTGTCAGGTGAAAAAACGGTTATTTAGCATACTTAAGCGAATAATGCTGATGGGGCTGGGTGTGATTTTTGCATTGGGCATTGCCGAAGTCGGCCTGCGAATTATGGGCATTTCATTCCCGATTTTCGATCAGCCGCATCCGCTTTTAGGAAGAGAAAATATCCCCGGCGTGTGTGGTTGGCAAACCAACGAGGGGCGTGCCTATGTGCAAATCAACAGCCAGGGACTTCGCGATTGCGAGCATGAAATTGAAAAGCCCGATAATTGTGTGCGGGTCGCGGTGCTGGGAGACTCCTATGCCGAAGCTTTTCAGGTTTCGCTGGAAGAATCTTTTCCCAAGGTACTCGAACGAAGTTTGAATGAACACTCGCCTGAAGGGGGCAACCGATTCGAGGTAATCAATTTCGGCACTTCCGGATACGGCACGACTCAAGAGCTGATCATGTTGCGCGAGGAGGTTTGGAAGTATTCGCCCGACATTGTTGTTTTGGCGATATTGACCGGCAACGATATTATCGACAATTCTCGTGAAATTCGGCCCGGTCCTACTCCATATTACATCTTGGGAGATGACGGTGAGTTAGTGCTCGACAAATCGTTTCTTGATTCCCAGTGGTATAAAAGCCGCATGAAAATGAAGCGTTTGGGTGTGCATAAGCTGATCAATTCCTCGGCGTTAGCACAACTGGCCGTCAATTGTCGCGCTAAAATAGTGAGTCGAAAACAGAAACAGGTTTTCGGAACTTGGGATGAGCCTGGGTTGGCTACGGAGGTATATTCCGAGCCAAAGATCAAAGCATGGAAAGACGCCTGGACGGTCACCGAAAAGGTGCTGTTGGCCGTGCGCAAGGAAGTTGAAGTCCACGGAGCCCGACTGCTGGTGGTTACCCTCAGCAATGGTATACAGGTTTATCCGGATGCGAAAGTGCGAGAGCAATTCAAGAAGAAAATCGGTTCCAACGACCTTTTCTATCCTGATCGACGGATCGAAAAGTTTTGCAAGCACGAAGGCATCGAGGTTTTGGTTCTGGCCCCTCGCTTGCGGGAATATGCCGAAAAGAACAACCTGCCCTTGCACGGATTCGAGAACACTCGTTTAGGCACAGGGCATTGGAACGCAAACGGGCAACGCCTGGCCGGTGAATACATGGCCGAGAAAGTTGAGGCACTTGTGCAGCGACTGGAAACAGCCCAGCGGGACGACGAAAAAAAAGCCCTGTAGTCACGAGGACTTCACGCTATTTGCCGTATTTTATCTGTTTTAAATTGCCGCTTGCTCGCTTGCCCATCGAACCCTTCTTTCGTATATCACATATCTTCGGAATTACTCCAAGTGCGATTGCCAACCTATTCTACGCTCGTTGACAATTGATATGGACACTTGTTCGCAGTGTTGATATTCTGTCGGTCCGCAAGGATGGCGTTTCCAATAGGTTGGGAAAATAGACGCGTCTCTAATGGAGTGGAGTACCGATGACAGCAATACTTGGAATATCGGCTTTCTACCACGATTCGGCCGCGGCGTTAGTCGTCGACGGCAAGATTGTGGCGGCCGCCCAGGAAGAACGCTTCACCCGCAAGAAGCACGACCATGGTTTTCCGGTAAATGCGATCAAATACTGCTTGGGAGAGGGCCGCATAACGCCCCAGCAACTCGACTATGTAGGTTTTTACGACAAACCGTTTTTGAAGTTCGAGCGATTGTTGGAAACCTATCTGGCCTTTGCGCCAGTCGGTTTCCGTTCGTTTCTGAAGGCCATGCCGTTGTGGCTGCATCAGAAGTTGCACCTTCCGCGTGAAATGCGCAAGGGCCTCGACGGGGGCTATAATAAACGTTTCATTTTTTCCGGGCACCATGAGTCTCACGCCGCCAGTGCATTTTTTCCATCGCCGTTCGAAGAGGCCGCCATTCTGACTCTTGACGGTGCCGGCGAATGGGCCACGGCCGCGTACGGCTACGGACGTGGAAATCAAATCACGCTGACTCACGAACTGCGTTTCCCACACTCGCTGGGTTTGTTGTATTCGGCGTTCACTTACTTTTGCGGTTTCAAGGTCAATTCGGGCGAGTACAAGCTGATGGGGCTGGCCCCTTACGGCGAGCCGAAGTACAAGGACTTGATTCTCGATAAGCTCTTGGATTTGAAGTACGACGGTTCGTTTCGGCTGGATCTGTCATACTTCGAATACTGCCAGGGATTGAAGATGACCTCGAACAAGTTTTCTAGACTTTTCGGAGGTCCTCCGCGACGGTCGGAAACACCGCTCACGCAGCGTGAGATGGACCTGGCGGCGTCGATTCAACTCGTCACCGAAGAAATCATGCTGCGTTCGGCCCGTCATTTGCACGGACAGACGGGCATGAAGAACCTTTGTCTTGCCGGGGGCGTGGCGTTGAATTGCGTCGGTAATGGTCGCATCTCGCGCGAAGGCCCCTTCGAGAATATCTGGGTGCAACCGGCCGCCGGTGATGCGGGCGGCGCTTTGGGGGTTGCTCAGTTGATCTGGTACCAGCTTTTACAGAACGAGCGGACCATAATCCAGCCCGACGGCCAATACGGTTCGCAATTGGGCCCCTGTTCAAGCAATCAGCAAATCAGAGAATTTCTCGATGCGCAAAAAGCGAAATACCGTCATTTTTCGGACGAAAGCGAGATTTGCGACTATGTGGCCGATTTGATTGCTTCGGAAAAAGTCATCGGCTGGATGCACGGGCGGGCCGAGTTCGGTCCCAGGGCGTTGGGTTGTCGTAGTATTTTGGGCGACGCCCGCAGCAGCAAGATGCAATCTGTAATGAACCTGAAGATCAAATTCCGCGAATCGTTCCGGCCGTTCGCGCCTGTGGTTTTGCAGGAGCGGGCCAGCGAATTTTTCGAGATGGATAATGACAAAGATAGTCCCTACATGTTGATGGTTTCTCCGGTTTCGAAAACCAAAAGGATCTTCCACCAGTCGCACGCCACGGGATTGGATAAGCTCAAGACGGTGCGATCGCAAGTGCCGGCCATCACCCATGTCGACAACTCGGCGCGGGTGCAGACCGTGGACAGGCACAGGCATGGACGTTTCCAAAAGCTGATGAAGGCTTTCGAAGCGAAAACAGATTGCCCGGTAATGATCAACACCAGCTTCAACGTTCGCGGCGAACCGATCGTGGGTACGCCCGAGGACGCCTATCGTTGCTTTATGGCAACCGGTATGGACGCGCTGGTGATGGAAGACTTCGTGTTATTAAAGGAGGAGCAACCGGCGGCCGAGCAACATGAGATCGACGACCACTTGTCGAAGTTTCAACTCGACTGAATTTTTATATCGAAGTTAGCCTCGTCGCCTGCGACGGGTTTGTGAGATTACCGGCGGCGGGCGGCCGGGCTAAGAATGGGCACGAACACTTTCGAGAGAGATAAACGTGAAACTAATACAAATCGACCATAATCCTCCGCGGCGACAACTGAACATCTTCGGCCTTATCTGGCTGGTGTTTTTCGGATTCGTGGGCGGGAGCATGTTATATAAGGGCGGGCCGATTTCGCCGGCAATCGTTCTTTGCTCCCTGGCGATCGTTGTTCCGATCATCGGATGGATGTCGCCGGCCTTTATGCGGATCGTATATTTGGGCATGGCATACGCGGCTTTGCCAATCGGATTGGTGGTTTCCTACCTAATCCTGGCGATTGTGTACTATCTAGTGCTGACGCCTATCGGGCTGTGCATGCGAATGGTCGGATACGATCCGATGAACCGGCGTTTCGATCCGGACTCGCAAACATATTGGATCCCCTGCGAAACAGACACCGATATTAAGGCGTATTTCCGCCAATTCTAGTTATCCCAGAGGAGAACACGGCTTATGGCCACTCAAACGACCGAAGTCGATCAAAAGCAGCAGGCACGAACGCTTGAACAAGAGGCCGCCCGGACGCAAGGCGGTATTGTCGCCGAATTTACCGACTTTCTGTTACACAATAAGAAGTGGTGGTTGACGCCGATCATTTTGGTGCTGATGCTCGTCGGTCTGCTGGTCGTATTGGGCGGCACCGGCGCGGCGCCGTTCATCTATACGCTGTTTTAATAGCTTGTTTGAAAATGGGTGGACAATTGCCAAAAGCCCGGCGACGTGATGGATTTTTATATAAGCGGCGACGTTGCCCCTGATGGGCGTTTTAAGTATCGCTACGTTGCAAGGTAATTCCGCCTACCCTTCGTTCCACTTATTCCCGCTATAAGGATCCGTGCCATGAAATATTCGAGTATTGTCTTCGCATCGGTATTTGTAATTGCCGTCTTGGCGGCAAGTGCGGTGTCGTCCGCCGACGTCGACCCGGCCTTGGCGAAATCGAACCTCAAGTTGACTGCGCCTATCGATAAATGGGACGAGGCCGTGCCGTTGGGCAACGGGCTTTTGGGCGGTTTGCTTTGGGGCGGTGGGCGGAATCTCAACCTCTCGCTGGACCGCGGCGATCTCTGGGACTGCCGAACGCCTGAACCGCTCAAGCAGCCCGACTGGACATACGACACAATAAAGAAGCTGGTGGCCGAAAAAGATCAGGCCAAGATCACCCGGATGTTCGATAAGCCCTACAACACTTTCGCTTATCCCACGAAGCTTCCGGCCGGGAGGATCGAACTTTCACTCGGTAAATCGCAAATGGTAAAATCGTTCGAGTTGGATTTGGCCACGGCTACCGGCAGTGCTAATCTGGCGGACGGCAAGGCGGTTGAGGTTTTCTTCAGCGCTGCCGAGCCGGTGGCGTTGATGCGTGTTTCCGGCGGTAATGAACTCGATTTAAAAATTCTGCCTCCGCCCGCATTGAAGAAATTGGGTTACAAACCGGCCAGGACCGGCCAGGCTTCGAATGGCGGTACCGAGACCAAGTGGTTCGTGCAGGATGCCGTCGACGGACTGCAATATGTCGTTGCGGCCGGCAGCCGCAAGATCGACGGGGTGACACTGATCGCGATCTCCGTTACCACCAGCCGTGACGACAAGAACCCGCTGGGGCTTGCGCGAAAACGAATCGATTCCGCATTGGGTGCCGGTTGGGAAGCGACCAGACGTGAACACCTGGCGTGGTGGAAGGATTTCTGGGGGAAATCCCGCGTGGAAGTGCCGCATGAGGGCATACAGCAGCAATACGATCTGGTGAAGTACTTCCTGGGTTCGGGCTCACGTCGCGGAGCCCCGCCGTTGCCGCTGCAGGGTGTTTGGACGGCCGACGACGGCGGGTTGCCGCCCTGGAAGGGAGATTACCACCACGACACGAACACGCAAATGACTTATTGGTTGTATCCGACCTCGGGGCATTTCGATGAAGGGGCCTCGTTCATTGATTTCATGTGGGACCTTTTGCCCAAGCATCGTGAGTTTGCCAAGAGTTTTTACGGCATTTCCGGAGCCGTTGTGCCCGGCGTTATGACGCTCGACGGCAATGCCATGGGCGGCTGGAGCCAGTATTCTCTCTCGCCCATCCAAGGCGCGTGGATAGCACAAGCCTTCTATTGGCATTGGCGATACACGATGGACGAAGAGTTTCTAAAAACTCGGGCATATCCGTATTGTGCGGCCATGGCCGAAGGACTGGAAAGATTGCTGAAGCCGGGCGAGGACGGCAAGCTGAAATTACCGCTGTCCACTTCGCCCGAGATTCACGATAACTCTCTGAAGGCCTGGCTGACGCCCAATACGAACAACGACCTTTCCTTATTGCGGTGGTTATTTGGTTCACTGGTGGAAATGGCGCGTCCGGCCGGGAAAGCTGAAGAAGCCGCTCGTTGGCAGGGTGTTCTAGACAAACTCGACGATCTGGCCGTCGAAGGCAAGGACGGTGCGCTACGACTTTCGCCCGACGAATCTCTGAAAGTGTCACACCGCCACCATTCGCACCTGATGGCTATTTATCCTTTGGGAATTCTGCACGTCGAGGGAAGTGACCGCGACCGGCATATTATTTGCGCGTCACTTGATCAGCTCGACCGCCTGGGTACTAAATCGTGGGTAGGTTTCGGCTTTACATGGTACTCTTGCATCGCTGCCCGAGCGGGCGACGGTGAACGTGCGCTGGATAAACTTGAAATCTTTGTCAAGGCCTTCATCTCGCGCAACGGATTCAATCTCAATGGCGACTATAAACGCCAGGGTTATTCTAACTTCTCCTATCGGCCCTTCACTCTGGAGGCCAATTTCGCGGCCGCGCAGGCGGTGCACGAGATGTTGCTGCAAAGTTGGGGCGGCACCGTGCGTGTTTTTCCGGCCGTTTCGAAACGTTGGGCCGATGTGGCCTTTGAGGATCTTCGCGCGGAAGGTGGTTTCCAAGTCTCGGCCGTGAGAAAGGGAGGGAAAACTCGATCGGTCCGAGTGCGGTCCGATAAAGGCTGTTTATTGCGTTTGCGAGATCCGTTTGCCGGAGAGAAGGTCACCTGGAATCGCAAGGACGTTCGTCGCGTCGGCAAGGATATCGAGTGCCGGTTGCGACCGGGAGAGGTGCTGGAAGGTCGACTCTAAATCTCGTTTCATGTATGTGCAACGGTTGGTTCATCGAGAAAATTTTCCAATCAATTTCATGATTTCTTGGTTTTTGCATATCTTGTGGTGATCCTTCGGATTGACCACAAGATGGCGTATGCAAGTGGATACCTGGATAGTTATGAAACCGCT
>JAFGTN010000544.1 GCA_016934075.1 Pirellulales bacterium | reverse complement strand
CCGACCGGAGCGAAAACCGTCTGAATTCTTGCGAATTCAGCTACAAATGTGTTATGCTCGTTGGGTGTCATCCGGCGCGAATAATACATGCCTGAGACGCTTGTTGCGTCTCACGAGTACACACCTTTCCTCGGTGCATGCAAGCACACACCCTCCTACTGCCAGGGTTCAGCGTACGGCTTTGCGGAAAATTTCGGGTAAACCTTAACGGTTAGGTAAGCTTATTACTGGAGGTTGCCCCCCATCGGAAAACAATCTCCCTTGGCATGTCACGACTATTTGGTAGGATCAAGGGGATGGGGAAGGTCCGGGAATTCGTGAGAACCAGTTTCATAACTGCTTTTGATTGAAAATGTGCCTGAGGAGTGGCCTTTTCTAAAGTTATGAACCCCACTTTTAACAACCTTGGATGTTAACTGTCTAGTGAACTTTAAACAACTTGGCACCTTTGTTTCGCGACATTGGGTGCTTGTATTAATCGTCTGGCTGATTATCGCCGCGGGTTTGCATGTGGTCGCGCCGCGCTGGGACGATGTTACCCATGACGGTGATTTTGCCTATTTGCCCGACGAGATGTCCAGCGTGCGGGGCGAGAGGTTGCTGGAGGAGGCTTTTCCGGGCAATTTTTCAAAGAGCCAGGTGGCGATAGTTATTGCTCGATCCGACGGCGAACTTAAAGCGGCCGACTATGCGATCATGGATCGCTTCATCAAGGCCTTTCCCCAGAGCGATAATCCCGAGGATCCGATCGCCGCGGTTTGGAATTACCAGACGCCGATCATCGGGCGGAAACTCGTCAGTCCGCCCGATGAAAACGGCCAGGCGGCGCTATTGGTTTTACGACTGCGCAACGAGTTCATGGCCATCAACAACATGCCCTTGATGCGTAGCATACTCGAGACATTGGCCGAGGCGAAAGCGTCACAAGATTTTCCGCCCGGTTTAAAATTGGGCGTTTCCGGATCGGCGGCCATCGGCTTCGACATGCTGGCCTCCGCCGAACAGAGCATAAAAAGCACTGAGTGGACTACGGTTTGTCTGGTGATTGTGATATTGCTGTTGGTCTATCGAGCGCCCGGGTTGGTGCTGGTGCCGCTTGTGGCGATCGGCGCGTCGGTGTTCGTGGCCACCGACGTGGTAGCCTCGATAACGCATCTGAGCACCTATCTGGATTGGATAGATTTCAAGATCTTCCGTACCACAAAGATTTTTGTGATCGTGATCCTCTTCGGGGCCGGTACGGATTATTGCCTGTTTCTGATTGCCCGTTACAAGGAAGAGCTTCAAGACGGGTTGGCGCCCGAGCAGGCCATGGCCAAGGCGTTGGGCCATGTGGGTAGCGCTCTGGCGGCCAGCGCGTTGACGACGATTTTCGGGCTGGGGATGATGGTTTTCGCCGATTTCGGCAAGTTCAGCAACTCCGGCCCGGCGATTGCATTGTGTCTGTGTGTTGCCTTGGCGGCTTGTATCACTCTGGCTCCGGCGCTATTGCGCGGTCTGGGGCGAACGGTATTTTGGCCCTTCGCCACAAGTGTGTCCACTACGGTGGAAAACGGTAGTGTCCAAAGTGGTTCCGTCCAGTTGCTGGGCACTTCGGCAGCGCCGCGTTTCGGACGGTTCTGGCAGCGGTTGGGCAATGCGGTCACGACCCGGCCGGGTTTGATCCTGGTTGTGAGCCTGCTGATTATGTTGCCCATTACGCGACCGGTCAGGGTGCTGGTGGGCAACGTGTTTGCCGGGCGGTCGATAAGCGAAGGCCCGCGGCTGACAGTGCCGGTGACCTACGATTTGATGAGCGAGTTGCGGTCCGATTGTCCCAGTGTGAAGGGCGCGCGGCTCATGTGGAAATACTTTCCGTCCGACCAGGCCTCACCCGTCACGGTGGTTGCCTTCAATCCGGAAGCAAATTTCGACAGCAAAGCGGGACGCCGAAAATTGGCCTTGTTGACGAAAGAACTCTACGACTTCGAATACGTCGATAGTGCCGGAAATACGGTCACGCCCATATTGAGTGTGCGCAGCTTGACTGAGCCGATGGGCGACCAGCCGGGTAGCCGCAGCCCCTTGAGTTCGGAGGGAAGGCTGAAATTGACCGCTCTGCGCAACCCATCAATTATAGCCAATTTCGTCAGCCAGGAGCCGCCGCTGGACGGTAAGGTAACGCGTTTGGAACTGGTCTTCTGCTACAATCCCTTCTCGCAAGAGAGTATCCGCCTGTTGACGCAGGTCGAGGATCTGCTTCTGGCTAAAGCCGAAGACACGGACTCTCCCTGGTATGGCACGGACTTCGACATGGTGGGTACCACGTCCGGAATCCGCGACCTGGAAGCGGTTACCGGCTCGGATCGTTTTCGTATCCAGATCCTGGTTGTCATCGCGGTATTGGCAATCCTCATCATACTCCTGCGGCGGCCCTTCATTTGCACCTATTTGATCCTCTCGGTGTTGTTGGGATACTATGTGACGATCGGCGCCAGCGAACTTTTCTTCATGTGGCTCCATGGCGATTCATTCCTGGGCCTGGACTGGAAGGTACCGATCTTCCTTTTCGTAATTCTCATTGCCGTGGGCGAGGATTATAACATCTATCTGGCCACGCGCGTGGTCGAGGAGCAGCAGCGCCGCGGGCTCATGACCGGGCTGCGGGTGGCCTTGATTTGCACGGGCGGAATCATAACATCCTGCGGTGTAATCATGGCCGGTACATTCGCCTCGATGGCCACCGGCACACTACGCGCGATGCAAGAGTTGGGTTTCGCGTTGTCGCTGGGCGTACTGCTGGACACGTTCGTTATCCGTACCATTATGGTACCGGCGTTCCTGGCGATTTTGGCCAGGCGCGAAGAGCAGTCGGTGAAAACTGACGATGACCGGCAAAGCGAAGACGAAGCCGCGGACGCTGAAATGAAGCAGGGCGGGCAGACACCTGGTCCGGCGTCCAACCGCTCGGAAGCGCGGGATCGTGACAGCGTGCTGAAGTAACTTGTGGACTTTTGCAAGTGCCTTTGACTCGCAATTCTGCAAAAGTCCAGCAACTTCTTAAATAAACCGGATCAAGGATCGATCCAGATCGGACTGGCCCACGCTGTCTGGTGGTCGGTTTGCACTGCCCGCACATAGTAGAAACAGAACGGATGCGAGCAGTGCTTTGCCGGCGGCAGCAGTATTTTCTCAAGTGGCTCCGTATCCTGCCAACTAAACACTGCCTGTTTGGTGCTGTAGACAACCTTGTTGTTGCGGATGATATCTATGCGTTCGATCGGAGCCACACCGTGGAACGCCACCTTGATGGTCCGGCTTTTGGCGAGCGAAGGTTCCTTCGAGGCCTTCAACTCCGATCCGATTGGATGTCCATTCAGTTCAACGCTCAGCAAAAGTCGCGGTCCGGACGTAGCGACGACGCGCCGATTCCAGATCGCATCCCAGATGGACTCGCGCGTCTTCTGTTTGGCCAGCACGCACATATTGCCGGCCCAGATTACTTTGCCGCCCTTTTCAATTCGCGCGGGCTTGTCAGTGCCGGCCGTTCCGCGGTGATCGTCGCCACCGGCGGTAAAACCGGCCCGCCAACCCAACGCCAAAGCGCGTTGCACGAAACCTTCGGCGACGAGCTTGCCGCCCGCACGGTCGGGGTGTGCTATCAACGGGTTACCGTCCTCCGCGGAACACTCATAACAGCCGCGCATCTGATGGATCTCGATAAATCGTTCGTGGACCGGATCGTGATCCTTGTAGTCGCAGAAGTTGCCGTCACTACCAGGATGGTGAGGAATGACGATCGCTTTTTTCCCTTTCAAGGCTTTGAATAGTGCCGGTGGATTGGGATAGTGGCCATCGTCGCTACGATAGAGGGGTTGGTCGTCTTTGAGATAGTAGACGTTTCGATCACCGTCTCCGTTGCGACGCCATTTGGCCCATTCGTATCCCAAAAACACAACGAATCGTCCCGGCTCATTCCACTTCTTGACCTTTTCGCAGATGACTTTCCAGTACGGATCCGGCGTTTCGTATGCGTGATCGTGGTCACTTGATGCCGTGAAATCAATCCCCGCCTCGTCCCTCATTTGCCGGAAGTAGTCGTCCAGTCTGCTGAAACCATCGGACATTTCCGTGTGACCATGGATCATACCCCAGTAAATGTTGTGCCGGGGATCTTGGTTGCCGCATATCGTCGGATTAGTCAGGCATGATTTGCCGGAAACCTTGTCTATCACCTTGAGGCGATGCACGCCCTCTTTTGGTATCTCGATTACCGCTTTTGCGCAGGTGGAATTCTTGATCGGTTTGATCTCGACCGGCAGTTTCCGGTCATCCAGGTAAACCTCCGCATCACGGACGGCCGTGTGAGAGAGATTGTAATGTTTATCAACCGGACGGAGGAGTATCGTTACCTCCTCACCGGGCTTGCATTGGCTGGGAACGTATGCGAGCAACCGATCCGTTTTGCCGCCGAGAATGTGCATGACGCAGGCGGCCGCAATCTGGCGCTGAGCCGGCAGACTCCATTGTTTTTCTTTTGCGAGAGCAGGTTGCGGTCCCGAATCGTCGTAACCGGGCGTGTAGAGGATGAAAAACTTGCTGAGCATACGCGTGGTGGGCGGCATCGCGCCGAGTTCCGGCTTATCCACATTTCCCAGTTGCACGAACAGCTTCGTGCCTTTCGGAAGACCCTGGCTGGGAACTGCGATCTTGATACTGCAACTTCTGGGCGTCTTAGAAAATTCCACGGGCAGCGACGTTCCATCCGCAAGTCTCGCCGATATGAATCCCGGCTTATCGGGATCCTTTGCCTGGAGACCGTCGAAAATCCCCTTATTATTTCGGTGGTTCATGATCTCCATGACAAGCTTTTGTTTCGATTTTACATCACGGCAGAGCGTAAACGGCAGCCGCCAAGAAGCTCTTTCGCCGACGATGGCGTAAGACGGTTCGGCGTTCTCCAGCGGGACACGTTTTGGAATACGGATCGGCCGCGCGAACTGCGGCACATTGTCGACTTTACTGCTTATCGCACGGGAACGGTGGCCGGTGTCCTGCCGCTCACTTTCGGAAGAGTCCGAAGCGAGAGCCCTTTGCAGTTCGCCCATCATACCGAGACACAGTAATACACCGATAGCAACTCTAGGCGATAGGTTTTTCATCGATTACCTTTCTTTGAGACGAGCAATCGCATGTGGGCCGGATTGCTTTCGAAGTTCCAGGCGTTGTGCATGTCGATACCGTCGGAACCGTTCCTTAAAGTTATAGTTGACCAGAAACGTAGTTACGCGTCAAGATTCCGTGGAATTACCGTTAAACAACGACGGCCTTTTAGCAGAATCCTTTCTCAAAGGAACCGATTTCTCAAAACTCACACATCAAAAGGTTGCCAAAGCCGTCAAGCAGATCAATAATAGATGAAATCACGAATAAAGGAGTAAAATCATGAACGTAAAGTACAATATCCAGACAATCATGCCGGTCATATTAGTTCTTAGCCTGTCTGTTATCGCATTTGCTCAGGGAAAATATGTCGAGGTGCCGCCGGCAGCCCAATATAAGGAAAAGCAATTTGTCTTTGATTGGCTCAGCCGGCAGGAAGTGCATGACAAATACGGTAAGATGTCGGATGCCATCTGGTCGTACGCTGAACTTGGCATGCAGGAATTCAAATCCATGAAAGTCGTTGCCGACGATCTGGAAGAGGCTGGATTTACCGTTAAGCGCGGCGTATCCGGGATGCCGACGGCTTTTATGGCAACCTGGGGTTCCGGTAAACCGGTCGTGGGACTGATGATGGAATACGATGCCCTGCCGTCGCTCTCGCAGAAAGGTATGACACCGACTCAGGATCCGGTCGTCGCAGGCGCTCCGGGACACGGCTGTGGGCATAACCAACAGGGACCGGCAGTGAACGCGGCGGCACTGGCATTAAAAGCCGCGATGGAAAAATTCGGAATCCGAGGCACGATCAAGGTTTTCGGCGGACCGGCCGAAGAAACTCTTGTAAGTCGGGCATATATGGCACGCGACCATCTTTTCAGCGATGTGGATGTGCTGTTAAGCAATCACGGAGCGCCGGAGTTCGGTACCTTTTATGGTACTCGCGGTAATGCGATGTTTTCCGCCGTATTCAGTTTCAAAGGCAAAACGGCCCATTCCGCAAGCGGTCCCTGGGAAGCACGCAGCGCGCTGGACGCGGTCGAAATCATGAATGTTTCCGTCAATTTCCTGCGTGAACATCTGTTCTATTCATCTCGCATTCACTATGTGATCACCAATGGCGGCGAGGCTCCGAATGTGGTGCCTGATAAGGCCAGTGTCTGGTACTTTGTGAGAAACTCCGATGACAAGGTTGAATCGGATTACGAGAAGGTCGTGAACTGCGCCAAGGGAGCAGCACTTGCGACCGGAACGGAACTGTCGATCCGCGTTCTTACCGCCATTCATCAAAGCCATACCCCGAAAACGTTGGCAGAGCTGGCGCAACGGAATATGGAGCTGGTCGGGATGCCGGAGTGGACCGAAGAAGAGCGGGCTTTTGCCAGAGCCTTGCAAAAGGAACTTGGCAAAGAGGAAAAGGGAATGCCAACCGAAGTCAAAAAGCTTGAATACTGGGATCCGAATGCCGAGTTTACCGGCGGCGGATCAGGTGACATGGCGGAAGTCCGATTGCAAACCGCCAACGTAAGCATTCGTTTTCCGGGAGAGGTTCCGGGGTTGATATGCCATCACTGGTCCACAACAACCTGCAACTATGGCTCGGCGACTCACAAAGGGATCATTGCCGGTGCTAAAGCCATGGCTGCTACGTTGATGGATATTCTAACCAATCCCGAAGAACTCAAGAAAGTACGCGATGAATTTGAGAAACAGGCCGCCCAATTTCCCTATAAGACTTATCTGCCGGAAGGAACGAAACCGCCCGTGGATCTGAACCGCGAATTAATGGAAAAGTGGCGTCCGCTGATGGAGCCGCATTATCTGCCGTATCCATGATTGCTGTCACCACGCTACTGTGCCTCTGTGGGTGAATTTCGACCTGCAACCGGGATGCCTGTGGCTTTGGCGCTACAGTGGAGACTCGTTTACGGGATAGCCGCGACCTGCCCATCAGCCTTTGCGCCTAGATATTGGTAGGTCCAGTGGTCGATGGTCTCGTTGAGGAAGTGGACCGCGCCGTCACCGAAGAGGAATTGGGCTCCGCCCGGATGGCGACTTTTGAAACCCAATTCGGTGTTCCAGTTGCAGTACCAGCGGCAGTGGTCGGGGGGACCGTTCGAATCCCGGTTGCAGCTATCGTAATT
>JAFGTN010000543.1 GCA_016934075.1 Pirellulales bacterium | reverse complement strand
GTCCTTGTCCGACTTCACCGGCGGTGGGCTGTCCATGGTGAGCTTGTCCACATCGGGGGCAAACTCGTGATCGCAGTTGAGCATCTGGTCAAACGTGATGATGCGGCCCGTATGCGCGGCCATGCGGCCCATCGAAGTTACCAGGCTGGCTTCGGCGCCCCGTTTGACTTCGTTATACGGCTTGTCGTTGCGGATGGCGTCGACCAGATCGTCCCACTCCAATTGATAGGGATTGGGCTCAGGCTGGGGGAAGGCCCAGATCATGTCGCTCTTGGCGAAGTTATGGCCCTTGAACGTGCGGACCTTGCCCGGATAGTGCACCGAGGTTGAAATGATGGCGCAACCCTTGGTGCCGTGTGCGTAGCTGGCGAACTCGTTGTGGCAGCCGGGCATGGAACGGCCGTCGAAAGAGAAGCGTGTACCGTCGGGGAAGACATATTCGACGCCGTAGGTGTCCAGGTTCTGGTCGACGTAATCGCCCCGATAATGGCGGCCGCCCAGGGCGTGCGCCCTCACCGGCCAGGCGTCTTTCATCCAGGAACATTCGTCGATCTGGTGGATGTTGAAATCGTTAAACAATCCGCCGCCCGACCAGAGGAACTCATGGAAGTTCCGTACTTGGAAGAGCAGTTCGTTCTGGCCCTCGGGCATGCGCCGGCACGCGCCGGCCAATCCGCCCATACGGTACGCGCGCATGGCGATGATCTCGCCGATCTCGCCCGAGTGGATGCGGTCGTACAGTTCGCGTCGTCCTCGGCAGTGCCGCACCATCAGGCCCACGCCCACTTTGAGATTCTTTGCCTTGGCCTTCTTGTCTAGTTCCAACATGCGTCGCGTGCTGGGCCCGTCGACGGTTACCGGCTTTTCCATGAAGACATTGAGGCCTTTTTCCACGGCGTAGGTGAAGTGTACCCAGCGGAAGGCCGGCGGGGTGGCGAAGATTGCCACGTCGCCCGGCTTGAGGCAGTCCATGGCCTTTTTGTAGGCGTCGAAGCCAATGAACTGATGGTCTTTGGGCACGGTGGCCTTAGCGGCGAACATTTTCTCCAGCCGTTTGGCGCTGTTTTCCAAGCGAACCGGGAAAATATCGGCCATGGCAACCAGCTTGACCGGGCCCTGCTTGACCGACAGGGCTTGCGCTGCCGCTCCCGTGCCCCGTCCACCGCAGCCGATCAGCGCCACGTTGATGGTATTGTATTCGGCGGCGTGTACATACGGCACAACCGATTGGGCCAGGGCCATCCCGGCCGTAACCTTTCCGGTTGTCTTGATAAATTCTCTGCGCGTTGACATGGGTTTTATCCTCTGTTTTAGGTTGGATATTCGGCTTTTCGCACTTCATACTAAGTGCGAAGCGCAAGCGAGGGGAAATCGGGGGTAGGCGTTGCATGCCCTTCGCTTGCGCTTCGGGTTAGTATTGCTGTTTGCTTGCCCCATTGTCGACAACGGGCCGGGCGATTGCAAGAGAGTACAGGCAACTGTTTGCCGTAAAATGGGTTGACATACCGAGTGGATGGTGTAGCATACTACTAAGGTGTTTCACCGATCCCGCCCCATAAGCCTACCAAAAGCCCCCACCCGATTCTTTCCCGTTGTGAGAGGTTATTTTCGAGATGTTGAAAAAAAAGTGCGCCCACTATTTGTTTGTGTTATTGTCCTATGCAATTGTGACAGGAGTCGTGGTCAACCAGCCGGCCGAGGCCGAGAGTCCCGAAGCTGTTTGGCATGCCGATCTTTATCGCGATGGGACCGGCTGGTGGCGCAATCGTGCCCGCTTGGTGATTGAAAACAAAACGGCCGAAGCGCTGCAAGGTCGGGCCCTGGAACTGAAGATCGATGACGGCCCCAAGTCGCTGGCTTGTGCCGGTGCCCGTGCAGAAGGTGTTGGGCTCTGTATGGCCGATGGTGTGGAATTGCTCTATAGAATCCTAGGGCCCGACGGGAAACTCATTCCCAGCGGAGCCATCCCAAAGGGCAGCCGCATGGTTGTTCCTGTCGATTGTCCGGCCGGCGGCTCGACCGAACTTTACGTCTATTGGAACAATCCATTGGCCGGCGGCTATCCCGACGTGCTGGGAGACAAGGCCGCTGAGGTTTCAGCGGCGACGAAAGACGCAATCGCCAAAGGTAAGATTCTGGTTAACTTAGCGCGTCCACAAGTGATGGAATTGAAAGAGGCCGGCAAAGACGCGCCATGGTTCGACGATAATCCGGGCGACGATATCCACTGGGATTACCGTGTAGGTTTGCGAGTTTGTAATGCATCGGCTCAGGACCGTTCGTCCGCTCATGCGGCGGTGAACCTGTCGCTTTTGAAAGCCCGACTGGGACAGAAGGTGAACGACGCCTCGATTCGCGTTACTCGAGGCGATAAACCGGTAAAGTTTTTCCGAAGCGGTAACATGTTGATTTTCGAGTCCAATGTAGATCCGCAAACCGCGCAGGAATTTTTCGTCTACTTTTCCGACGACAGCCGCATCCAGCCCAGCGGAGAGATCAGCTATGCGGAAGCCGTGGCCTCCAAGTACAACCTAGTACGCAATCCCAGCTTCGAACTCGGCGATAAACGACCCGATGATTGGTCTCTCAGCGTTACGACTCCTCCGAAAAACAAAGCAAAGGGCGTAGAGGCCCAGCTTTGTGATTCGCCGGCGCCGGACCTGGGGCGGTATTCGGCCCGTCTGCATGTGCCGTCGGGGACGATCAAAGGCTGGCGTGGTTGGCATCAGATGATCGAACTCCACAAAAACCGTTCATATTATGTGAGCGGCTGGATCAAGTGCGAGAATCTCCGTTCCGCGCGAGGCGAACACGACCCACAGGGTGAAAGCCATCACCAGACGGCTTCGATCCATCTGCACCTGATTAATTCCAAAGGCGTAGTAAAAAGATTCTTCAACACCCAAAACCCCGGCCACTCGCTCTTGGGTACGGCCGATTGGACGTTGCTCGACCAGATGTTTTCAACCACAACAGACCAACATCGCCTGGGAATCCATCTCACTACCGAAGGCACCGGTACGCTATGGCATGATGGAATGCTATTGCTCGAAATCGATCGGGTGGGTGTATTGCGGCCGCAAAGCCGTCCGCAAGGCAAGCGTGCCGACATAGAGGTATGGCCGGTCAACGCCGTGGTAAAAGTATTCCAAGAGACCTTCCCGCCTGAAAATAAACCGGCTGCCGGGATATCTCTTGCGCGAAATGAAAAAGAGCCCTTGCAATTGGCAATCCGCTCGGTTAAGAACTTTGGCAAGGTACGGGTTGAGGTCGACACGCCGGTCAATGCCGCGGGGGAGAAGATCGACGATATCGAGGTTGGCGTGGTGGGGTACGTGCCCGTCGATTACCCGACTTCGTACTACCACGCAACAACCCCACCTTGGTATCTGAAACGCCCAGACGCAACACCGCGCAGCGACGGCTGGCCCGGCATGTGGCCCGACCCGCTCTTGCCGCGAGACCATTTCCAGCTTGATGCCCTGCACACACAAGCGATCTGGATCACAGTGGGCGCCGATCAGCGGACGACCGCCGGCGACTATCGTGGCCGCGTCCGCTTCGTTGCCGAAGATAAACACGTTCTGGTCGAAACGCCCTTCGATGTGCATGTCTGGGACTTCACTCTGCCGGACGAGAGTCATGTCAAGGCCATTTACGATCTTCGCTTCGGTCCAGCCGGCATGAGTTTATGGAGCAAAGGTTACGAGGAAACCAAAAACCGCATCCTGCGGTTCATGAGCCAACGGCGACTGAGCGCCCACCAGGTTCTGCCCGACCCTAAAATCACTTACGAGAACGGCGAGGCTAAGGCGGATTTCAGTGAGTTCGACAAAGCGGCCGCCTATTACTTCGACGAGCTTAAGCTGCCCGTCTCTTACGCGCCGCACGCGTTCTACCTTTTCGGTTGGGGCCATCCGCCTTGGACACGATTCGGCGAGCAGCCCTATCCCGGCAAACACCCCTACAAAGATGCCGACCGCGCCAAACTCAACCCGGAATATAAGAAAAGATATCAAGCCTGCCTGAAGCTGTTCTGGGATCATATCAAAGCGAAAGGCTGGGATAAAAAAACCGTACTGTATCTGTGCGACGAGCCGTTCTTCCAGCGAAACGAAATTCTTGCCCAAATGAAGGCGCTCTGCGACATGATCCACGAGGTCGATCCCAAGATCCGTATCTATTCGAGTACATGGCATCACGTGCCACAGTGGGACGGCTACCTGGATATCTGGGGGCTGAGCCATTTCGGTTGGGTGCCGGTCGAACAGTTCCGCAAGATCCAGGCGGCCGGCGATACGGTCTGGTTCACGACCGACGGGCAAATGTGCCTGGACACGCCCTATTGTGCGGTCGAACGCATGATGCCCCATTACTGCTTCGAGTACGGAGCCGAGGCCTACGAGTTCTGGGGCGTGTCCTGGCTCACGCAGGATCCGTATAAGTACGGATGGCACCGCTATATCAGCCAAACCACGGCCCCGGGTGAGCATTATTGGGTGCGGTATCCTAACGGTGATGGATACCTGCTCTATCCGGGCAAGCCTATTGGACATGATGGTGTCGTAAGCAGCATCCGGCTGGAACAAGCCCGCGAAGGCGTCGAGGATTACGAATACCTCTAT
>JAFGTN010000052.1 GCA_016934075.1 Pirellulales bacterium | reverse complement strand
GATATGGCTCAAGCGTTCGTCGTCGGGCAAGAGCCGCTGCAGGTGCAACATCTGCTCGATGATCTCGCCGGCCGTCAAATTCCTCACCAGCCCGTCCAGCCCGCTGGCACAAAACTTACATCCCATTGCGCATCCGACCTGCGTGCTTATGCAGATCGAGCGGTGCCCTCGGGCGTTGCGCAGCAGCACGCACTCGACCAGTTCGCCGTCGGAAAGTTCCAAGAGCAGTTTTTCGGTACCGTCGTCGGCCTGGCTACGTGTTTTCACCGTGCTGGTCAGGATACGGCACTCGTCGTCCAACTGACGTCGCAAATCCAACGGCAGGTCGGTCATCTGGTCGAACTTAACAGCCCGCCCCTCGAAAATCCAGCGCATTACCTGCCCGGCGCGGAACTTGGGAATATCACGTTCAGCAAGCCACTCGCGCCACTCTTCGTTGCTAATCTCCAGAAGGTTAAGCACGTTCGACCTCTACGTCGCCGGTTCTTCATCCTGGATATAAGTACGCTCGCGATATGTGGCCGCCACCCCAACAAATCCCACCGCGAACATGAACATCAAGGCCACGAAGAACCAATAGTATGCGGCCCCTTCCAGCTTGCTGGTGCCGTCGGGATTTTGAATAATGAAATTTACGGCGGCCGTAATCACATTACCAAGTGTAACAGACAAAAGGTATAGCCCCATTACGAACGACTTGATCTTCTTCGGCGCCTGGGTATAAGAAAATTCCAGGCAGGTGATGGAGACCATCACCTCGGCGGCTGTCATCACCAGGTAGGCCACGAAGTGCCAGACCATATGCGGTGTTTCCCCTGCCGCAATTCGCATTTCCAGCCATGCCGGAATCGCGAAAGCAACCGCTGCCAGGAACAGTCCCACCGAAATCTTCCGTAGCGGCGTAACTCGAACGAAACGTCCCACTAACGGATAGATCACGTACGAGAACACGGGTATCATCACCATAACCAGAATGGGATTGATGGTTTGAAGTTGCGAGGGAAGCCACTCATGCCCGAACCAGTTCAAGTCCATCGACTGCGCTTGCAACACCCAGGCCGAAGCAGTCTGGTCGAACAATGTCCAAAAAACGGCCACGAACACATAGATAATCGACAAACGCGCGATAGCCAGCAGCCCCTCTTTGCTGAATGTTTCTTCGAAGAACTTCATACCCGCCGGCGGAATATGAGCGTATTTCCAACGCCCCATCCAAAAACAAAGAGTTGCCAGTCCCATCAAAACGCCGGGCACGCCGAATGCCCAAGCCGGTCCGTAATCCGGATGATTCAACAACCACGGCGTCAGCAACGTCGAAGCGCAGGAACCCAAATTGATTGAAAAGTAGAACCAGCCGAAAACCTTGCTTAAAAGGTGGCTGTTCGACGGGCCGAACTGGTCGCCCACATTTGCCGAAACACACGACTTGATTCCTCCGGCGCCCAAAGTGATCAAAAACAATCCCAGATATAACCCTATGCGGGTATCGTTGACGGCCAGAGCCGCATGTCCCGCACAATAGACCAGCGAGAGCCAGATAATCGTATGATATTTACCCCAGAACACATCGGCTAAAAGAGCACCCAGAATCGGGAAGAAGTAAACTCCTGCCGAAAAAAAATGGAATACGGTTTTCGCTTCCTCGTCCGACATGGTATCAAGTTGGCCGTACGAATTCATCAAGTATTTCGTCATGAAGATCACTAAAATGGCCTTCATGCCGTAGAACGAAAACCGTTCGGCCGCTTCATTGCCGACAATGTAAGGAATTCCCGGCGGGATGCCTTCTATGGCGGCCGGAGCAGTGGCGTATTTTTTTCGCATATATGTGGTTCTTCTATTTCATTCGATAGGGCGTAATAATTTAACGGGTGTGCGAAAGTGCTGCTGAGCCGTTTGGGTTAAGGGGAACCCCATACTAATCGCGAAGCGCAAGCGAGGGAACATGATGTTCAACTCCGTCTCCCTTCGCTTGCGCTTCGCGCTTAGTAATGTTCACATCTGACAACTTCATTCCAACTCCGCAATAAATTCATCCACTGTCATCGATCCACCCAAAATCGGATAGATTTCCCGCTCCACGTATTCCTGGTTGGCTTGACTGGTGGCGGCCGTGGCGTCGCGGATAACTCTTACATTGTACCCCCGATCGTAGGCGCTACGCGACGTGGCTTCGACGCAGACATTGCTGAGGAACCCGGCCGTGACCACGTTGCGAATGTTGTGTTCTTCGAGGATCTGCTCCAGTTGCGTGTTGGTAAATCCGCTCAGCGCGTGTTTGCCCTCCAGCACGGGCTCTCCTTCGGCGGGTTGTATTTCGTCGATCCATTTGACCCCCCACCCACCCGGGTGTAAGGCACCACTCTCGGCCGCGCCGCCGATCAGCCCACAAACGCATTTTTCATCAACCCAAGCCGCATCGTAAACAAACGGGCAGAAAATCAACAAACATCCTTTCTTCCGCGACTCCTCGGCCAGTCGCACCGCGTTGGCAATCGTGCCCTGCCGGGCCAACTCATTTTTGACCAACTCGTACAAGGCCCCTTTTTCGCGGCAGAAATCGTTTTGGAATTCGATCAGCACAACAGCCGTTTCAGCGGCTTTCATGATACTTTCCTCCATATCTGCACATCTTTTTATTTCATATATGCCTAAGTGCCGTTTTTTCAGAAAGTGCAGTCCATATAAAAAAACTCGAAAACTCTCGGCATTTTCGGGCATATATAGGGTTAACACAATATCCCCAGGCCCGAAAATCAGAGGGTTTTCGAGTGAGTACCAGGATACAAAAACAATCGTTTCAACGCAAGCGAAGATGTGCCCGCGAATTTGTCCGCAGGGGTAATTTCCTTGAGTTAACAGGACTTTTGCAAAATTGCGAATCAAGGGCACATGTAAAAGAAAGCTTTGCGAAGCGAAGGTTTCTTTTACATTGTCTTGACTGACACTAATACATTGACAGATCACAAGTTAACATCTCTAAAGCGTTTAGATAAAATTGCCGGCTGCGCCGCCAATTTATATCTAAGTGCCCTTGACTCGAAATTTTGCAAAAGTCCAGTGTTAACAGGCACGCTTGAATAATAACCGGGTGGTTTTTGACTCGACCAAGGTGGTTTGGTATATTCCCAACCAGGAATCATGAAACCGTTTACAGAAAGGGTTTTGAAAATGAGGATCTCGATACTTGTTGTCTTAATTTCTCTATGTAGTCAGCCATCGGTCGCCAATGAATACCACGTTTCTGTAAAAGGAAGCGATGACGGTAACGGTTCGGCTACGTCGCCGCTGAAAACCATTTCAGCCGCTGCCAAAGTGGCGATGCCCGGCGATGTGATTACGGTGCATGAGGGCACTTACCGCGAACGAGTCAATCCACCACGAGGCGGCACCTCCGATACTGAGCGGATCACCTACCGCGCGGCCCGGGGAGAAACGGTCGTGCTCAAAGGTTCAGAGATAATCAAAGGTTGGCAGAAAGAGAAAAACGGCGTTTGGAAAATAACACTGCCCAATTCGTTCTTCAAACAATACAATCCCTACAAGGACGTCATCAAGGGCGACTGGTTCCGCGACAAAGGACGCGTGCACCACACGGGCGAGGTCTATCTCGACGGCGCCGCCCTGTACGAAGTAGTCTCGCTCGATAAGATCTCCGAAGGCAACCGCAAGAACTGGTACTGCCAAAGCGACGACAAAAACACCCATATCTGGGCCAATTTCGAAGGTGCTGATCCCAACAAGGCGCTGGTCGAGATCAACGTGCGACCAACGTGTTTCTATTCCGACACGCCCGGCCGCGACTATATCACCGTGAGCGGTTTCACCATGCGCCACGCGGCCACGCAATGGGCTGCTCCCACCGCCGAGCAGATCGCTCTGATCGGCACTCATTGGTCTAAGGGCTGGATCATCGAGAACAACATCATCAGCGATTCCAAGTGTGTGGGCGTAACTCTGGGCAAAGACCGTGCTTCAGGACATAACATGGCCGAAAGCGCCGACGGCTACAACGTGGTCGTCAAGAGAGCCCTGGAAAGCAGCGGCTGGTCGAAAGAAAATATCGGTTCGCACAAAGTCAGAAACAACACAATCTACGAATGCGGCGCGGCCGGAATCTGCGGCAGCCTGGGCGCCGTCTTCAGCGAAATTACCGGCAACCACATCTATAACATCCACCTCAACAAGCCATACACGGGCGCGGAAATGGCCGGCATCAAACTGCACGCGGCCATCGATACTTTGATCCGAAACAACTACATCCACCACACCTGCCGCGGCATTTGGCTGGACTGGATGGCACAAGGAACCCAAGTCAGCCAAAACCTGCTGCACGACAACGGATCCGAAGACCTTTTCGTCGAAGTCAACCATGGACCATTCGTCGTCGATAACAATATCTTCCTGTCCCCAAAAACATTGCTGGATTGCTCCCAAGGCGGCGCGTTTTTGCATAACCTTTTTACGGGCTACATCACTCGTCACCCGCAAGACCGACATACCCCGTACCATAAAGAGCATTCCGTCCAAATCGCCGGCCTTCACGATATTCCCGGCGGTGATAACCGCTTCTACAACAATATCTTTGCCGGTGGCAAAGGCCTGCAGATCTACGACGACGCCAAGTTGCCCATCTTCGACGTCGGCAACGTGTTCCTCAATGGCACCGCGCCATGCAAGAACGCCAAAGACTCCGTTGTGCTGTCCAAGTTCAATCCTGATATAAAGGTCGTGGCGGAAAAGGGCACCGTCGATTTGCATATCAGCTTGCCGCCCATGCCGGCCGATGCAAAAACACGAATCGTAACCACAAAACTGTTGGGCAAGGCCAAGATTCCCGGCCTCGCTTACATAAGCTTCGATGGCGCGCCGCTGGCGATCAATACCGACTATTTCGGCAAGCCTAGAAATCCCGAACAGCCGTCTCCGGGCCCGTTCGAAAATCTCGGAAAGGGAAAGCTGAACATCCAGGTCTGGCCGGTAAAACGTTAGATGAAAAGCGGGAGGAATTCAGATTTCAAGGTCCCAAAATGAATGCCAGTCTAAAACGCGTTTACGATCGGTCTGCTTGCCTTGTCGCCTTTGTATTTTTGCTTGCTTTCTTAGCCCCCGCTCACTCGGCTTTTTCGCAAAACTTGAAAAACGTGCCCTATCGCGATGCATCGCTGCCCGTCGAGAAACGCGTCGACGATCTCCTCGCCCGCATGACGCTCGACGAAAAAATCGGCCAGCTACACCAGATGCCACGTCGCGCCTTACCGAAAAATGACTTGAGCAAGCCCGCCCTGGACAAATTGTTCGGCGGGATCAGTGTGGGCGGTATGTCGGTATTCGATCTAACTCCGGAGGACCTCATCCGCCACGTCAATGCAGCCCAGGACTATGTCAAAGAAAACACACAGTTGGACATACCCCTGTTGATCATCACCGAAACCCTGCACGGTCTGATCTCGCCGGGTACCACCATCTATCCGCAAACCATCGCGCAAGGCGCCACCTGGGATCCGGAGCTGATCGAGCTGATGGCCGCCCAAATCGCCCGTGAGGGGCGCGCTTTGGGAATCAACCAGTCGCTTTCGCCCATGGTCACCATGGCTCGCGACCCGCGTTGGGGGCGCGTAGAGGAGTGTTTTTCCGAATGCCCCACCCTGGTCTCGGCCATGGCGCTGGCCTACGTTCAAGGAATGCAGGGTCGCGACTATCCGGCCAAACGTCTGGCTGACGACAAACTGCTGTGCATGTCCAAGGTGCTGGCGGCCTACGAAATACCCCGTGCCGGAATCAACCTGGCGGGCTCGTCGCTAGGCGAGCGGGAACTGCGTTCGATCTATCTCGTGCCGCACGAACGATTGGTCAAGGAGGGCCATGTCGCTTCAATAATGCCTTCATACCATTGCATCGACGGCGTGCCGGCCCACGCCAACCGCTGGATATTGACAGACGTGATCCGCGGTGAATGGCATTTCGACGGGTACATTTACGCTGACTGGGGCGGTGTGGGCAGGAACCATTATTTCCACAAAGTGGCCGCCACCTGGGAAGAAGCCGCTCGCATGGCCATCATGGCCGGCATGGATATGGAAGCACCCACCGGTCATTGTTACGTGCATCTTAAAAAACTCGTGGAAGACGGCCGGATTCCCATCGAGGTGATCAACACCTCGGCTCGCCGCGTGTTGCGAGCCAAATTTTGCGCAGGATTGTTCGACGTTCCGGTCAATGCCTCGCCCGAGGACATCAAGCCGAATGTGCAAACGCCAGAGCACGTGGCTACGGCGCGCAAAATCGCCGAGGAATCGATCGTTCTGCTCAAAAACGACAATAACCTCTTGCCGCTCGACCCCGCCAAAATCAAAAAGATCGCACTCGTCGGTCCCAACGCCGATCAGGTGCAGTTCGGAGATTATTCGGCGGTCAAGGACAATAAATATGGCGTCACCGTAAAAGAGGGCCTCGAGGCCTGGCGGTCCAAGCATCCCTTCCAGATAACTTACGCCCGCGGGTGCCACTGGGTTGGTTCCGATCGTAGCGGTTTCGACGCGGCCGTGGCCGCCGCTCGGGCAAGCGACGTGGCCATTGTTGTCGTGGGCGACACCAGCATGTGCATCGGCGGAGGAGTGGCCGGCGGAGGCGACCGCGCCATGAACACCCTGGCCACGGTGGGCGAAGGCTACGACCGCACCAGTCTCACGATCCCCGGCGTGCAGGAAGAACTCGTGGCCGCCGTGCAAGCCACTGGCAAGCCGGTCGTGCTGGTGCTGATCAACGGCCGCCCCTTTGCCATCCCGCGGCTAAAACAAACTATTCCCGCCATCGTCGAGGCCTTCTATCCCGGCCAGGAAGGCGGACACGCCATCGCCGACGTGCTTTTCGGTAAGGTCAATCCCTCGGGCCGCTTGCCGCTCGGTATTCCGCAAAGCGTGGGCCACGTGCCCTGTACTTACGACTATCACCCCGGCGACATCGGCACATACAACAAACGCGGCACTCCG
>JAFGTN010000542.1 GCA_016934075.1 Pirellulales bacterium | reverse complement strand
GCCGGAGCCGACAAAGTCTCGACCAGCAGTGCCGCATTCCGCAAACCGGAAGTGATCGCCGAAATGGTCAAGGAATTCGGCCCGGAAAAAATCACCGTGGCCATCGACGTCGACCAGAACGGTGCCATGCCCTCGGGTTACGAGGTTTATATTGACGGCGGTCGCACCGCCACCGGAGCCGACGCGCTCGAGTGGGCCAAGAAAGTCGATTCTTTCGGTGTGCCCGTGATATTGCCTACCAGCAAAGCAGGCGACGGGGCCAAGACGGGCTATGATTTGCCTATTATCCGCGCGATGAAAGAGGCTACCTCGGCTCAAATCGTGGCATCCGGCGGCGCGGGAGAGTTGTCGCACTTCTTCGACGCGATAGAAGCCGGTGCCACCGTCCTGCTGGCGGCCTCCGTGTTTCATTACAATATGATCCGGATCCCGGATCTGAAGGAGTACCTCCGCGGCCGCGGAGTGGATGTCCGTTAATCGGACCTGAAAAATCATTTTTCATGTAATAGCCGCCGGTAAAATAGATGTGGCCTACGTAGTTTGTGGTGCAGGCATCTTGCCTGCATAGGATATATCTCGCAGCCAGGATGCCCGCGCCACGCGGAGAACCTTAATGACTGATCGGCAATGGGAAGATCTGCTGCGGATTCTCGACGGCGAGTTGCTCGATCCGTTGCCGGTGGGTTTTCTGGTCGACGGGCCGTGGTTCTCCGCCAGTATTGGCGCGCCGTTGGTCGATTACCTTATCGACCGGGAAATTTGGCTGCGCGCGAACCTGGAAGCGCAGCGCAGCTACCCGAATGTCTTGTGGTTTCCCGGCTTCTGGGCCGAATACGGCATGATATCCAACCCGCCCGCTTTCGGCGCGAAGTGTGTTTGGCCCGAGGACGGTTTCCCCACATGTGAGACGGTGCTGCGGGGACACGACGACATACCGAATCTGCGGCAGCCCAACGTGCGGACCGACGGGCTGTTGCCGATGATCGTGCGGCGGCTCGAGCAGAGCCGGACGGCCATCGAAGAGGCCGGGCATCGTATCCGCTTCGCCACCGCGCACGGACCGCTGACGATCGCTTCGTATCTGTTGGGCCATACCGATTTTCTCATCGGCTTTCGCACCGAGCCGGAAGCAACCGAGCATTTGTTGCGGGTAGTGACCGAGTTCGTTATCGATTGGCTGGCTTACCAGAAGGAGCTTTTTCCATCGATCGACGGAGTGCTGGTGTTGGAAGACCTGATGGGATTCGTCGGCGAAGACGATTTCCGCCGCTTCGTACTCGGGCCCATGACAGAAATCTTCGCGGCCCTGGACGTGTCGGTGCGATTCTTGCACAACGACGCGGCCGGGCTGATTACGGCGCGGCACCTCGAAGCCATGCGGGTAAATCTTTTCAACTTCTCCTTCGAACATGACTTCAACGAGATACGAAGCCTGGCCGGTGAAAGCGTAACGCTGATGGGCAACATTCCTCCCCGCGACGTGCTGGGCATCGGCAACAGCGAAGACGTCGGCCGTGCCGTGACCGGTCTGGTCGATTCGATTTCCGACCGGCGTCGCGTAATCGTCTCAGCCGGTGGTTTTATGCCCGGCGGTTTCACACCGGAAAAGATCGCCACGTTTTGCGGGGCGGTGGCGAGATGCTGATTGGAAACAACCGACTCTAGATCATCAATTGTCATTCGTCTGGAATACGATAACAACAATAATTCTTGTAAATACGGCATTTCGGCAATGCTCTCTGAAGCTTATCGATGCCAGCGTAGGTGACCTGTGTCTCGTTGAGGTGCAACCATTCGAGATTGGTCAGCCCCTTCAAGTGCTTCAAGCCAGCGTCAGTAATCTGTGTACCGTTAAGATTCAAGACTTGCAGGCTGGAAAGCCCCTTCAGGTTCTCCAAACCAACGTCTGTGACCTGCGTGCCGGAGATGATCAAGCTTTGCAGATTGGTCAGCTCCTTCAAATGTTTCAAGCCAGTGTCAGTTACTTGCGTGTCTTTGAGATCCAAGTCTTGGAGATTGGTCAGCCCCTTCAAGTGCTCCAAGCCAACGTCAGTAACCTGTGTGTTGTTGAGATCGATGGCTTGCAGGCTGGACAGCCCCTTCAGGTTCTCCAAACCAGCGTCAGTAACCTGTGTGCCTTGGAGCCCCAAATGTTGCAGGTTGGTCAACTCCGTCAGGATTTCCAGACCAGCGTCGGTGACCTGTGTGCCGTCGAGGTCCAGTAATTCGAGATTGGTCAGTTCTTTCAGGTTTTTCAATCCAGAGTCAGTGATCTGTGTGTTGCGGAAGAGCAGCCCTTTGAGACCAGTCAACTCATTCAGGTGCTCCAGGCTGGCGTCAGTGACATCCGTACCAAAGAAAAATATGGATTGCAGGCAGGTCAGTTCCTCCAGGTGTTTCACATTTGCTTGAGTTCCGTCCAGCGCAACAAAGCAGACTGGGCTATCGCCAAAGCATTTCCATAGCCAGCGGTCAGGTATTGGTAATTCATTCCAATACTCTTGCTGATAGAATTCGATCTTCGCTCCCAATTTTACAAGTTCAGCTCTTGCCTTGATTTCATTTCGGATTCTTAGTATCTGCTGCCCTAGCAACCCTAATCCCATGCCAACAATCAGAACAAAAAACAACAGCGTCCGCAGCCTGAATTGATACCAGCGGAGTTTCGGTTTCGGTGTATTGGATTCGTTCAAAATCATGCCCTCAAGATATTATCGAAAATATGCCTGATATTATAACAAACTTCTATTTCCCTGAAAGCAAACAGTGAAATCATCCACTTTAATCCCATCCTTATCGCCCCAAAACCCTGCCCGGTTGACGATTCATCCTTGCCCGCATATACTACTTTACTGGTGATTTCTTGAGTTTTTCGCCCCGCATAATCAACCTTCCATGTCCGATACCCGTCAAACCGTTTCCCGAGATGAAGCTCTGACGATCGTAGACCGGGCAGTGTCGGAAATGTCTATCGCCCACGAGAAGCTGCCCGTCCGCGATGCCGTGGGGCGAATTCTGGCCGAGGATCAGTTGTCGCGGTTACAGTTGCCGCCTTTCAATAAATCGGCCATGGACGGATACGCCATTCTCGAGGGTGACAAGCGCGATAAATACGAAGCACACCCCCAGACGATTCTGGCCGGCGACTCGCGACAGCCCGAACTGCGGCCCGGCCTTGCCGTGAAGGTCATGACCGGCGCGCCGGTTCCGGACGGTGCCGGTCGGGTAATCCCCGTCGAGCATGTTACCGCCGCGGACGATACAATCGAGGTCATGCGAACATCCAAGACCACTCATATTTGCCGACAAGGCGAAGACATACAAGTGGGCGACGTCGTGGTTCGCGCAGGCACGCGGTTGGGGGCCGTGGAGATCGCCAATCTCATCGGCTGCGGCATCACCGAGGTCGACGTTTACCGGCCCATCCGTCTCGCTGTTTTATCTACCGGCAATGAGATCGTCGACGATCCCGGCAAGTTGGTACACGGCAAAATCATGAACACCAACGGGCCCATGCTGGCCATGCTCGCGCGGCGGTATTCCATGGACGTTGTTCTGGAAGAGTCGATACCCGACAACCTGGATTATACCGTCGCCACCATCCGCAAAGCCGTCGAGTGTGCCGATATCGTGGCGCTTTCGGGCGGAGTCTCGGTGGGCGATTACGACTTTGTGGGCACGGCTCTGAATGATGCGGGTTTGGAAGTGCATTTCAACAAGGTGAGCATCAAGCCGGGTCGGCCGCTGACTTTTGCGACCAAACCCGGCGTAGCCGTTTTCGGACTGCCGGGCAATCCGGTTTCGGTGCACATCATGTTCCATGTGTTCGTGCTTCGCGCGGTGGCCGGAATGTGTGGTGGGGAATCGTGCTTGCGTGAAATCGAACTGCCCCTGGGCGACGATTTCCGCCGCCGCAAGACCGAGCGGATGGAGTATGTGCCGGCGCGGCTGAACGACGACGGCACGGTCTCGGCCGTCGATTACCACGGTTCGGCCCATCTTACTGCCCTTACAGAATCAGACGGATTTTTCGTGGTTCCCATCGGCACGTCGGAACTGGCGGCCGGCGAGCGGGTTACTTTCCTTTCGCTGTTGAAGGGCCGCAGATGATCGACCGATTCGGACGCACCATCGATTATCTACGCATCGCGGTTACCGACCGCTGTAACTTGCGCTGCGTCTATTGCATGCCCAGCGACGGCATAAAGCTCGTGCGTCACGAAGACGTTTTGCGTCTGGAAGAGATTGTCGAGGTTGCCCGAGCGGCCGTCGATATCGGCGTGATTAAGATCCGCCTCACCGGCGGCGAGCCGTTGGTGAGGTTGGGCGTCGAGAGCCTCGTGGCCCAACTGGCCGTGATCGACGGCGTGGCCGATCTGGCCATGACCACCAACGGCCTGCTGTTGCCCAAATACGCCCCGCTTCTGGCCGCAGGCGGTTTGCATCGGGTCAACGTCAGCCTCGACGCCGTCGATCCCCACCGCTACGCGGCCATTACCCGCGGCGGCGATGTGCGAGAAGTACTGGCCGGAATCGAGGCCGCCAGAAAGGCCGGGCTTACGCCCATCAAAATCAACTGTGTTTTGGCCCACGAAGGTCGAGACGCCGAAGGCATGACCCCCGACGCCCGCGATGTCGCAGCCTTCGCCGAGCGGGAAGGGCTGCAGGTACGCTTCATCGAACAGATGGACCTGGCCGACGGGCGTTTCTCCGTGGTGCACGGCGGTAGCGGCGGCGATTGTCGCCGCTGCAACCGGCTGCGGCTCACCAGCGACGGGCAGATCCGCCCGTGCCTTTTCTCCGACCTGGGTTTCAGCGTGCGAGAGCTGGGCGCGGCCGAGGCCATCGGCCGGGCGATTGCCCAAAAACCCCCGGCCGGCTCGACATGTTCCGACCGCACTATTGGCATGATTGGTGGATGATATGGACGAACTATCACACGTCGACGAACAAGGGCGGGCAAAAATGGTCGACGTGGGCGCGAAAAAACCACAGTATCGCCGCGCTCGCGCGGCGGGCGAGATCGAACTGGCCGCGGCCACCCGCGAACTGATCGCCGGAAATCAAATGAAAAAAGGCGATGTCCTGACCGTGGCACAAATCGCCGGCATCCAGGCGGCCAAG
>JAFGTN010000541.1 GCA_016934075.1 Pirellulales bacterium | reverse complement strand
TGATGACCGGCACGGTAGCCGACGTTCGAGCCGGCGTACAGGCCGCCGTTGAAGAAGCCCGTAAGCGAGGCTTACTGGTCTCCGAGATCGTGATCCCGCGGCCCAGCCGGGAACTGTTCGCCGATTATCTTTAAAATAGATTATTCATACTGCTGGACTTTTGCAAAATTGCGAGTCAAGGGCACATGTAAAAGAAAGCTTTGCAAAGCGAAGGTTTCTTTTACATTGTCTTGACTGACACTAATTCATTGGCAAATAGTTCTGAATATGAACAAATCGACATCAGAAGAATGTGGTGTGCGAGATAGCCTGGCTCGGGACAGAACGTTCCTTGCCAACGAACGCACGTTCCTGGCCTACCTTCGCACGGCCATAATGCTACTCGCGTCGGGTATTACGTTGATCAAGCTATTTGGGGACGACTACGCACTCCTTGTCCTCGGATACGTGCTTGTACCTGTTTCCATAGCCACGGGACTGCTGGGTTACGTGCGTTTCATCCGCATGAGAGGAAAAATCGATAACTCCCTTGAGACATAATCCCAATGACACACGGCGAATTCACAAGAAAGAATCCTTCCGGCAATGTATCCTTTTGATAGGATAAAAAACAGCCATGTGACAGCCTGGCGATACATCATTAATGAGGCACTTGCTTGGGAATGGCCTGGGCGTTTATCGGCGATCTTATTATCTTACCGGCCGTCTTGGCTTGCTTTCCACCGAAACGCGAGAAGGCTGCCGATCAGCAAAGCGAGGAAGAAGAATCGGTTAAAGAAGACATCTAAGTGCCCTTGACTCGCAATTTTGCAAAAGTCCAGATCTGCGATTTACCCATGCCGCTCTAACTCCTTCCAAAGCCTCTCGAAAAGCTGCCCGAATTGCCGCGTTGTATGCTCGTCGTGCGTGACGATGAAATTCTCCATGTTATACTTGGCCGCGCTGCGGGTCCAGTTATAGCTGCCGGTCAGACTGAAAGTGTCGTCGAATACGGCGAACTTGTGATGCATGTGGTGCTCCGTAAGGTCCAGTCGCACTGGTATGCCCAGCCGCTCGAAGCGGCTGATGTCGCTGCCGCCATCGAGCGATTTGTCGTTGTCGGAGATTATTCGAACGACAGTGCCACCGGCATGCGAGTCAACTATGGCATCGGAAATGCTGTCGTCGGTAATGGTGAATACGCAGATGTCGAGTTTATGCCGGGCAAGGTGAATGAGTTCGATGATTTTCCTGGAACAGTCGTTTCCCGGGCAGAAATAGACCTCGTCGGCGATCTCGCCGCGCGGCCTAGCCGGCTGCATCACCTTGACGACCTCTTCGAGCCATTCGATGACGGCAATGGTTTGCTCGCGATCTTCACGCCCACCATCGTCACCGTTGTTTATTTGTTCGCGAGCGATATCAAAGGCACGGCTGCGAAGCAAAGCCAGTTGCGCCTCACCGGCGCCGAGTTGCTCCAGCGTGGTCGAAAGCATGCGGCGCTCACCCCGCGAGAGCCGGAAATCATCGAGCGTATGTCTCAGGATCTTGTCGAGTTGTCGGGTGTCCATCGATGTTTACCTTTCCTTGCGATACTGTCCTGGTGTCTGCCCGAAGGTGTTGCGAAACAGGTGGCACATACCTTCCACGTAGCGGAATCCGGAAAGCTCGGCTATCTTCGCCAGCGGATAATCGGTCACGGCCAGTAGTTGCTTGACTCGATCGAGTCGCACGCGGTCGATCTCGGCCTTGGGAGGTCGGCCCAGGGCCTTTGTGAAACGCCGCTCCAGCGTGCTGCGAGAGATGGATACGTGACGGAGCACGTCGGTTACGCGGATGCCATCACATGCGTGTTCGCGAATGAAATGCACCGCGGCGGCCACTTCACGGTCGGAGGTGGGCACGGTATCGGTCGACTGCCGCACGACCAGGCCCTTCGGTCCGACAAGCTTCGGACCTTTTGGCGGTGAGCCCGTCGAAATCCACTGGTCTAAGATCAAGGCCGCTTCGTAGCCCACGCGCTGTGGATTGAGTTCGATGGTCGTAAGCGGCGGCTGGCAGAGTTCGCAAACCATACGATCGTTATCGACTCCGACCAATGCTACCTCTTCGGGCACGGCAATGCCGCGTTCGACACAGGCCATGAGAATCTGATGAGCGCGTATATCATTACACGCGAAAAGACCGACCGGCTTCTGCAGCCCACGAACCCATGCCGCCACCGATTCCTCGCAAAGCAGACCGTAATCCTCGCTACCGGAAAGCGATGTATCAATGTCGTGTGGTTGGCGATAGACATTTACCGCGTGGCCCAGGGATTCTAGATACTTTACATAATATCGTTCGCGGGCTTCGGAAACTTTTACTCCGGGCAAACCACAGAAAGCGAATCGCCCTAATCCCTGCTCGATAAGATGGTCGGCCGCCAGACGACCTACCATGGGCTCGTCTGTCACGACTTTGGCAAAACCGTCCGCCATGTCGAGACGAAATAGTTCGACGGTAGGAAGCCGTTTGCCGCGAATCATTTCCAACAGGTGTGGATTTTCCACACGGGCGATGATTCCGTCGCCTTGCCATCCGGCGAACCAGCCCGGCGCATCGTCGCTAAGCCGTCTCTCGGTGTGGAAAATTCGCCAACGGCCATGCGCTTGCACATATTCGGCCACGCCAGCCAAAACACCGCGACCATAAGCCCGCGACCACTCGACCAATACGGCAATATTTCGGCGTTTTTGCATTTTCTCTTGTCCGCGGAATGTTCCATGCGGATTACTTATAAGCCATACTAACCCGAAGCGCAAGCGAGGAACTGGAAAACTCCGTTTCGCCCCTCGCTTGCGCTTCGGGTTAGTATAATCTGGAAGAATATGATTAACGAATCATCCCGAGATTGTACGAACACCTCTCAGGCTTTCCAATTTAACATGTAAACACCATAATTGCCACTAGTTAAGAGACCTTCATACGCCATGGCTATTGAGGTTTTTACGCCCAAAAGATGCGAGTACCGGCCCGCCACGACCGACTCGGTTTGTTCGTTCTGTG
>JAFGTN010000540.1 GCA_016934075.1 Pirellulales bacterium | reverse complement strand
GCCGTCGCGCGACTTCAGCCCGCCGCCCGTGTGAGCGAAACTGAGGCGGATCTTCGAGCCTTCCACGGCCATCGACTTATACAAGGGGCCCGAATAGACCAGGTCCTTCTTGCCATAATCTTTGGCCAAGGCCCACAGCGCCAGGCGGTTGCCGACGTCGAGTTTGTTCTTGGGGTGGATATCTTGCAGGTTATCGACCAGGTCGGTTATCACGGCCATGCCGGTGCCGGGAATCTTCAGGCTGGCAACTTGTGTTTCCCAGAGCAGCGGCAATTTGCCGGGCGGGTATTGGCCTTTCCAGGGTGCGAGTTGCACGAAGTGGAAGGACAGGTTCTGTCCCCAGACTTTTCTCCAGCCTTCGATCAGGTCCTTCTTCTTATGGAAATAATAAAGATTGTTGTTACCACCCACATTCGATTCGCCCTGGTACCAGGTGGCGCCGCGCATCGCAAAAGGCTTTACCGGAGCGATCATGCCGTTATACATACCGCCGCCTACGATCCACGGCTCGATCGGCGAGCCGCCCCACGAACTGTTGATCAGCCCCACGGGCATGCCCAGTTCTTTGTGAAGTTTCAGGCCAAAATAGTAGAGAACGCCGGAGAAATTGGGGACGGTAGCGGGTGTGCAAACCTGCCACTTGGCGTTTACGTCTTTGTTCGGCGTCGGCGATTGTACCTTGGGCACGTGGAACAAACGGATTTGCGGGTGGTTGGCGGCGGCGACGGCCTCGTTGGATTTCACGGTTGCGCTGAGCGGCCACTCCATGTTCGATTGGCCGGAACCAATCCAGACTTCGCCGATAAGGATGTCGGTGAGTTCGATTTTATTCTTGCCGGTGATCGTCAAGTGGTGCGGCTTGCCGTCGGCTTTGACGGCTGATAGGGTTACTTTCCAGTTTCCCTTGTCGTCGGCCTTGGTTTTCACGGGCGCGTTGCCGTCGAGCTGAACGGAAACCTCTTCACCCGCCTCGGCCCAGCCCCAGATGGGTAGCGGCATATCGCGTTGCAAGACCATGTGACTGTCTATGATCTTCGGTAGAGTGACATCCGCGCGGATTTGCGGCGCGAGACAAACGATTAGAATGAGCAGCACAAATAGGGCAGGGGCGCATTTATTCTTTTGCATGGGACACCTCGGGAAAAACGTTATCCTGAAAGAAATGGTTGGTGGGCCTTGCCTCTCTCTTGGGAAGAGGGCGAGGAGGGGGATGCCCAGTGAAACGATCACTTGGACGGAAGTGATTATAGATGGCCCTCTGGCAAATGTCAACTTACCCTGCCGGAGCCAATGCTAGTCCTTTGTATAGAATCTTTACTCTAAGAGTTGGCAGAAAACTATCCTGCTTATGGGGTAGCTGGCGGCTATGCGAAGCCCCGGACATACAGCACTGGGGCACCACTTCGTTATGCCCCAGCCACCCTCCACGATTCTTTTCCCAAGGCCATTACTCAAGCGTTTCATAAATCCACGCGAAACGGCGATCGTTGATCAGGACTTCGTTTTCGCCGTCGCCGTCGAAATCCGCCACACGGACGTAATAGCCGTAGCCGTAGTCGTCTGGGCGGCCGGGCACTTTCCCCCAATCCTGTTTCGAGTTAGGCGTGTGTGGGAACTCGGCATATCGTTTTCCATAGCCGTCAATAGCGTATGGCCAGCCACCGTCGGAATAGATCAAGAGGTCGGTTTTTTGCGGCCCCGCACCCGGTAGGAGTGTGGTCGGATCGAAGACGTGAAACGCGCGTTCGCAAGCGGCGGGGCGGCCGTGGGGGAAATTGACCGGTGGGTCGACTTTCCACAACTGTTTGCCGTGAGCGTCGAAAAGCTGGTTGTTCGAGCGCTTGTTGCGGATGAAGACAGCATTGTTGCGATCCCCGGGCACAAAATGTCCTACTTGGCAGTGTTGCGGGTGCACGCCCTCACGGCGCCAGATGAGGCTACCGTCTTTGGCGTCCAGGAGTATGCTCAGGTTACTGGCGGCATAGGCGATGCAAAGCCGGCCGCCGAAACGGGCTACCGCATGGTCGTCGACGTGCATCTCGCCGCTGCTCCACTTGTCGGCCGACGTGGGGTGATACGTCCAGACAGTTCGTAAGTCGTTGTCGACCAGACTATATCCGATAATAAACTCGTCGAGACCGTCGGAGTCGGTATCCAGTGCCAGAGGTACATGGCCCGAGCCGTGATGATCGGCCGTTTTCAGAAAACGCAAGTCGTTGTCGTAGAACCAGGCTGGGTTGGCATATTCGTGTGGTTTATATGAGCTTTCGGGATTTTTGACCATGATAGTCCAGTCGGTGGGCTTGGGGCCGGTGTGGCCTAGGACGACGATTTGGGCGTTGTCGGCCTTGAGTTTGACGGAGCGTTTGACTTGACCGGTCTTGGCGTTGATCACAAGCAGTTCATCGCCGCGGATGCAGACGACTTCCTTTATTCCGTCGGCATCGATATCGGCACAGTCGATGTTGCGTTCGCCGCCATGGGTTAGAAATGGACGTTTGCCTTGCCACGGTTTACCGATTTGCCAAAGGACATTGCCGCTTGCGTCGCTGGCCGTCAGGCAAAAGTGGTCGCGCTCGGTTCGATCGGCTCTTTTGGAAATCGATTTATCAAAGACTTTCGATTGGAACATTCCGGCCGACTGCAGCCAGAGAACCTCCGTTTGACCATCGTCGTTAAGATCGACGCAGAAGGGAATACCGCCGAATGGTTTGAGGACAAATTCGGTCTTGAGCTTGAACTTGAGTTTTTGCGATTCGCTAGGAGCTGCCGCTGCCGTTTGTGAAATGATGGCACTACAGGTCAGGCCGATAATCAACAGTCGTTTGTTCATGGTTTATGGTTCCTTGTTGCATTAGTTTGAAGCCACGCTGTGGAGGACAGGATCAAGCGATATTTAGTATAAAGGGTTCTTCGTACATTTTAATGGGTGCATATGAATGAATCACTTGTTAGCCCAGCCGCTTGCGGCGGCTTTGGATCGACGGACATCGATGCAATTTCGACTTCATATATGTTCCCGGTTAAGTACGGGTTCCTCTTCTCTATTCACGCCAAACAGAGAAGAGGAACCCGTACTTGGCAAGGCCCAAACTGCCGCAAGCGGCTGGG
>JAFGTN010000539.1 GCA_016934075.1 Pirellulales bacterium | reverse complement strand
GGTTACCGTTATTCCGGGCAAACGGCCGCCTTTGCCGTCCGCCAACTCAAAGGACGCTCCTTCGACCGCGTGGTGGTGATGGGACCAAGTCACCGTGTATCGATGGAAAATGTGGTCAGTGTGCCCGACTTCACGCACTATACCACACCGCTGGGCGAGGTGCCCTTGGATCGGCAGTTCATCGCCGAGTTGCGGAAACACCCGGAGTTCCAGAATATTCCCCGCGCGCACAATGGCGAACACAGCGTACAGATCGAAATTCCGATGCTACAGCGGGCCTTAGGCAGTTTCCAGCTCGTGCCCATCGTAGTCGGACAACTGGACCGTTCCGCAGTAAAGAGGATCGGCGCCGTCCTGCGGGGGCTTGTCGATGCGAACACACTGGTCGTAGCCAGCAGCGACTTCACGCACTATGGACCCAATTTTAACTATGTGCCCTTTACCGAAAATGTACCGGACAACCTTAAGAAGCTCGATGAGGGCGCCATGAAGCTAATCGAAAAGAAAGATGTGAAAGGTCTTTCCGACTACATCGAGGAAACGGAGGCGACAATTTGCGGCCGGTGTGCGATTGAGGTGTTGCTGACGATTCTGCCCCCGGACGCGAAAATGCATGTGCTGCACTACGACACGTCGGGGCACATCACGGGTGATTATACCAATTCTGTTAGCTATTACGCCGTCGTTTTTTGCGGCAAGTGGAACGGGACCGAACGCCCTGCTTCCCAGACCAAAGCCGCCGAGTTATCGGATACAGACAAGGCCAGTCTGCTCAAGCTGGCTCGTGGGACACTGACCTACGTGCTGGAGAATGGGAAGATGCCCTCAGTTGATCAATTGGACGTGGAAATCACTCCGACCATGAAGCGGATTTCCGGCACATTCGTGACCTTGCACAAGAAAGGCGACTTGCGGGGTTGCATCGGTGAGATCTTTCCCGTTCGCCCTCTATATAAGGCAGTGATGGCGCAAGCCATCAACGCCGGATTGAACGACCACCGTTTCCCGCAAGTGAAGGCAGCCGAATTGCCGGACATCAATTTTGAAATTTCGGTGCTCACGCCACCGCAGCCGGTTGCATCCGCCGCCGACATCGTTGTGGGAAAGCACGGTGTCGTGTTGAAAAAAGATGGACGTTCGGCCGTGTTTCTTCCGCAGGTCGCCGTTGAACAGGGTTGGGACCGGGAGACGATGTTGAGCGAACTCTCACAAAAAGCGGGCTTGCCCGGCGATGCATGGCGCGAAGGTGCCTCTTTCGAAGTATTTGAAGCGATCGTGTTCGGCGAGAAGACGCCATGAAACTTTGTCGCGCTTCCATTGTTTTCGGCTTGGGCTTTTTCGCACTTGTAGCCCAGACGCTGTTGTTTAGGGATTTCCTCACCGCTTTCGAGGGTAGTGAACTGGGTGTGGGCAGTTTCTTTGCATCTTGGCTACTGTGGGTCGGCCTGGGTGCCCTGGCGGGCCGTGTTGCGGTGGGGCGCCTGCCAAGACTGGCAGAGTGGTTCGAGCTGATGGTGATCATCTACCTTCCCGCTTTTTTGCTCCAGCAATCACTGATCGCGCACGCCCGCGCGCTGGGTGGCGTCTCGGCTTATGAAGTCTACCCGTTCGCACGCATGTTTGCTGTGGGTCTCGTCGCCAATGCGCCCATCAGCCTGATGACCGGGCTGCTGTTCACGCTGGCGTGCCGTTGGTGGGAACGGGTTGCGGCGTTGCCACCGGCACGTGTATACATTGTGGAAGCGTTAGGCGGCTTTGCCGGTGGCATCGTGGCCACACTACTCTTGGTCACAGGTGTAACGGGAGAAAGCGTCTTTTGCATGGCGGCACTCGTCTTGGTCGGTACGGCGATCGCCGCTTGTTTTCGAGCACGATTCAGCGACGGCAAATCCTCACTCCCGGATTCCCACTTGGCAGTGCACGGTCCTGCCGGATCTACCGGCCGCAGCAAGGTCGAGCCTCATGAAATGTGGTCGTCGAGACGGAGTCTCGCAACCGGCACATTTCTATTTCTCCTCGCGGCCTCTCTGGCTGGATTTTGGCTCTGTGGCGGGACCGGCTGGTGGAGCAGGTGGAACGACTGCTCGGCGTGGAGCCGACTACTGCCACCGGATGAGTTTCGCGGCAGCTTCACGACAGCTCAGGCCAAGTACTTGTACGGCCAGCGGGAAGGCCAATTCGTCGTTGTCTCGTGGGGCGGCGCCTGTGAGGCTTTGCCGAACACGGAATATGCTTCGGAGACGATCGCTTTAAGCCTTTCGCAGCATCCTGTTTCGCGCAGAGTGCTGGTGGTCGGACCCGATTCGCTGGCTATCTGCCTCCGCCTTCGCCAGTTGCCCCAGGTTCGCGAAGTGGTCTGGCTGCATCCGGATCCGCAGTATCCGGCGGCCTTGCTTTCGCGACTGCCGCCCGAGTGGAAAACAGCCGCACAGCAAGTGGTGGTGCCCGGTGCCGAGGTGCGAGACTATTTGGAGACGCATCGCGACCGGTTCGACCTGGTCCTGCTCAATCTTCCCGATCCAACCAATCTGGTCCTCAACCGCTACTGGACGCACGAGTTTTTCGGTTTGGTTAAGCAGTCGCTCGCCAATGGCGGCGTGGTCTGCACTCGCATCACGGGCGCAGAGAATTTCATGGGAGGCGAGTTGATTTACGTGGGCACGTCGGCTCTGACCACGCTTCAATCAGTCTTCCGCCACGTGGTGCTTAAACCGGGCAACGAAAGCTGGCTGATTGCTTCGGACGGCGACTCGCTCACCACGGCGCCGGCGGAGTTGCGCGACCGGTTCGCGAAGATCGAAGGGGCGGCAGCCGTCTATCCGCCTGAAGGTCTCATGTCACTCTACCCGCCCGATCGCATTCAATTTCAACTGGACAAGTATTGCGAAGCGGCGACGGACGTCGAGCCGGCCATGCTGAATAACACCGACCGGAGGCCCATGGCGATGTTGTTCAGCTTGTTGTTGGCACTGCGACGGACCGCACTGTTGTCGTTTGCCCGTCACGTACCCATCCTCTGGGTTGGCGGGCTCTGGATTGCCGCGTGCCCAATCGTTATCTATGGGCTCTTGCGGCTCGTTTATCGGCTGGCGCCGCGGGGCCGGCACCCCACCGGCGAATCTAGCCTTGCCGCTGCC
>JAFGTN010000538.1 GCA_016934075.1 Pirellulales bacterium | reverse complement strand
GGCGAGTACTACATCCAGATTCCCGACCCGGTGCCGCGCAGGGACTACCTGACCGGTTGTTACATCGACCAGATGCTCGGCCAATGGTGGGCATTGCAAATCGACTTGGGCTGGCTCTACCCGCCGAAGCACGTGCAATCGGCCATGTCGGCGCTGTTCCGCTACAATTTCCGCACCGATTTCCACGGCATCGAGCAGACCCCCCGTGTTTTCTGCGCAGAATACGATGCGGGCATGGTTCAAGGGACATGGCCGCTGGGCGGGCGCCCCAAGCCGATCCACAGCATCCTCTATACCGAAGAAATCATGAGCGGATTCGAGTACTGCGCGGCGTGCTTGATGATCGAGTCGGGCCTCATGCGGGAAGGCTTCACCGTGCTCAAGGCGGCTGCCGACCGTTATGACGGACGGCTGCGGACTTTACCCAGCCGGAGGAAGAAATTTGACAGTTGGGGCTACAGCGGCAATCCGTTCGGAGATGACGAATGCGGCAAGTTCTACGCCCGCGCGATGGCCATCTGGAGCGTGCTTATCACCTGCCAGGGATTCCACTACGACGGCCCGGCCGGCCTGATCGGCTTCGACCCGCTATGGAAGCCGGATGACCACACTTCCTTCTTCACGACGGCCGAAGGCTGGGGCCTGTTCACCCAAAAGCGCGAAGACAACGTCCAGCACGAAATCCTCGAACTGAGCTACGGACAACTCCGCCTGCGAACCCTCAGCTTCGGCATCCCCCAAGGGACCAAACTATCGAAGCTCCACGTAACGCTAGACGGAAAACCACTCCCAGCCAAAGAACGTATCGAGAAGGGCCGGGTTCTGATCACACTGGACACCGACCTCACGATCCATGCCGGGCAGACACTAAAAGTGGTTCTTTCTTTGAATCCTTAACACACAGATCCACGAGAACGAAGAAGGGGCAAGTAGTGATTATTGTATCTGTATGGACAAAACGAGGTCGTTGAGTGTTTCGGCTTTGTTATAAATCCTAACCGATTCCCAAAGCGCTTCGCCTCGATTGGGACTGTTTGCGGCGCCGAAGCAGATGCCGCTACGGCCGTTGGAGGGGTGGGTTAACTTGCCGGTGCCGTCGATCTTGAGTTCGCCGTCCACGGAGACCTTAAAGTCGTCATTTATGACCGACACATGGTATGTGTGAAAAGTATCGGTGGTGTTTAGTGCGTGAGAGAGCCCGGAATGCCTGGCCTTGACCCGATCGGTGTAGAATTGGATCTCTTCGCCCGAGGTGCCGTTTTCGATTAAAATACTGCTCCACCCGGAGATCGGCTTCACGCGAGCCTCGATAATGGTTTCCACCGAAGGATCAATGAAGCACGGGCAGCGGAAGAAAGCATAGTTGCCGCCATCGGTACCCCGGTCGGCGATAAACAGTCGAGCGTCGCGGATTTCCGCGATACAGTTTCCGCTAAATCCCATCTTCCGCCAGGGAATGGCCGGCATGACGGCGCCCGTGTACTCGACGGTCCACTTGGGATCCTTGCCGGCGTGCACATTTTCCGGTTTTGTTCGCAGGCTAAACCGGTTCACACCCCGCTTGAGGTATTCGGGCGGTACGGAAAAATCGAGCCAGTCGTCGACTTCTGCGGGTTCCCCCAACGCATGACCGTTGAGCCCGACCGAAATATTTCTTTTGCCCGTTCTCTGGACGTGACATGTGACTTTGGCTTGCCGGCCTTCTTCGCACACCCGGCCGAGGTCATCGCCGACGGTCAGTTCGACCACGGTCGGTTTATTTGTATTAATGGGCAACGGTTTGGTCGGAGTGAGGATTGGCAGATGGCTATATTTGTCACCACCGGCAAGGTAGCGCTCGGGCGAACCGTCGCGTACGGTTACGAAGTAGAGTTTGTCCATTGCCCGTAATGCTTTGGGATCGCCGAGTTCGCGCCAGCACTGGCCTCGGGGGTTGAAGTAATTGAAAAGATAGATTCCATCCGCGCCGGCGGCATATGCCTTCATTGCCCGTCCCCGGTAGCTCTCGATGGAATTGCGCCTGAAACGAGTGTCGGTCTGGATTCTGGATTCACTCAGGCACGGATAGACGGGTACTCCGTGCCGATGTCCCAGTTCCACCAGGTACTCCCAGCGATTCAGTCGGAAGTAGCCCGTCCCGACCAGTATGTCGACCAGATCTTCGGCCAGCCATTTTTCCAAGTCGAGTCCGATGCTTTTGCAATACTCGACGGAATCGGGCACGCGGATGGCGATCAGGATGGGCCTTCCCCGCCGCAGGCCTTCTTTTTCTGTCATCTCGCGGATGCACCGCATCAGTGCCGTCATCATGTCAAGTTCCTTCTGGCCGGCTCGGCCGCCCCAGGCGACGCTCTTGAAGAAGCAGGCGTGCCGAAAGAAGTCCATTTCCACGCCGTCGATATCGAATCGCCGGCACACCTCCTCGAAGAAACGAAAGGCCAGGTCGCGGACTTCCGGTCGACCGTAATCGATCGAGGTCCAAGGTCCATGCGGCGGCTGCCGGTCGCGGGCGCCAACGATGTACTGGGGGTTGTCGATTTTGAATTTGGGCCGGAGGTAGGGGCCATAGCCGCCGATCATGGCGTCGTGCGTGTCGTTCATGCGCATGTCCCAGAAGATCTCGATGCCTTGTTTGTGGCCGAACTCCACCATCACCTGAATCGGATCAATGCCTTTTGCCATGAGTTCCGGCAGGATGTTGTCCTTGAACATCGCCTCGGTGCATACGAAGGGCGCCATCACTTTGCTGTTGTGGAGGCAATCGCCGAAGCTAAGAGAGTTGCTATAGAAAATGCTGTCGACCTGGCTACCGATGAGCGGTGTCGTACGGACTGCAAGCAGCGCTTCGGCTGTCGGCTCCTTCTTGGTGTAGATGACATCATCGCCATCATTATTGAAAATCATTCGCCGCTTGCGGTGCGCTGCCTTTTTTCGCTGTTGTTTCAATTGGGCCAATTTTGTCGGCTTTGCTTTATCCTGTTGGACGGCAGCCTGCTTCGCCTCAGCCTCTTGGACCGCGACGCTACTTTCTCCAAGGACTAGCAGCAGGAACATCAGAGTAAGAAACACGATTGGGAGGTTGCATATGTTCAGCCTAGCTCTCGGAATCATGCTTGCTCTCCTTTATATTGTGTCTTATTGGTAGATGCTGAGGAAGAATATTCTACCAGGGGTACTACTGAGTGCAACGAAAAGACATCGTTCAATACTCCTAGTAATTCCACTACTGCTCCCCTTGCTCCCCCGACTCCTTCGGGCTAAACCAATTCGACAAAAACGTCTCGAACACCAATCCCAGCAGAACGACGAACAGAAAGAATTCCCACATTCCGCGGCCTTGTCGCAACCAGTCGAAGGTTTCGCTGAGATCGTAGGGATTTTCGGCGAAGATCACGGTTTTTACGCCCAGGCGGTTTTTAAGGTCCTCGCGCTCGACGGTGGCCGATTCGGCTTCGTCCGGATCTATGTTGACCGAGAAAGCAACGCTGCCCAATTCGCTGGCTTCCAACGGTTTCACCAGGTAGATTCCTGGCGTATGGGTGTTGGTGTACCGGAATGTCTGCCCGCTTTGTTTCAGGCTTGTCGTGTTTGTCTCGGTACCGTCTTGATCGGTTTTTTCCGAGGAGGTGTCCGTGTTCGGCTGAGTGGTTTTCACGCGGATGGTTTCACCGCTGGGTGGAATGACTTCGACACCCACGGGCTGCGACTGCTTGTCGAACTGAAGAACCAGCGGCGCGCCGGCCAGGGCCTGGTAGCGGCCTTGTTCTGCGCCGGTCAGCTCGAACGCGATTCGAACCATCATCGGAAGGAAAATCGGGCGTAGCGGCAGGTTCGTCCATCCCGTATGGACGCTCGTCCCCAACATGAGGATCTTTCCGTGCCCCAGTGAGCGTTCGACGAGAATCGGTTGTCCGTCGTCCAACCGAGCTAGAACCCGTAGTCCGGTTTTATCTCTCGCCTCGTCGCCGCCTTCCGCCGCGGATAATAGTTCTGACCCCTTTTCCAGGGAAACGTGCTGGTAAACCAGGACCGAGCGGTATAATGCGGCCGGGTCCAGCAGGGTTTCGAAGGCTGGGTACTCTTTGTCTAGCTGCGCGATATTCCAACTGTCGCGTGTTTTGCCTGCCTGGTCGGTGTCGGTATCGTCGGTGGCTGTTATCGTCTCGTCGGTGGCCAGTCGCACTTGTCCCAACCGGGCGGGCAACAGCCGGTTATTGGTTTGGGCGTCGGCATTATTGTATGCCTCGGGCTCGATCCGGTCGCCCGCGATCCAGAAAAGGTTGCCGCCGTTTTCGACATAGCGGGCAAGTCGGTCGGCGGCTTCGGATGACGGGGCCGGAAGGTTGACGCAATACACAATTTTATATTGCGAAAGCGGTTCGCTGGGCAAATCCGCCGCGGTCAAGGTCGTCAACTGCAAGGCCGATCCGCCCGAGGGACCGGCCGAGAGTGCCTGTTCGAGGTAGAATGTATCTTCCAGATACGGGATCTCGTGCTTCTCGTTTTTTACCACGGCCACGGGAATTCCGCGGTCGATGTCGATGGCGAAAAAGCGTCGATCGTCCAACGGGCAGCCGTCTTCGCCCGAGAGACGAACCTCGCCGCGATGCAATCCGCCGAGCTCGAAACTGAATTGAAAATCGTGCCGCACGCGACCGCCCGCCGGTATTTCCAACGCCGGACTGGTGGCTCGCTTACTGCCGTCGGTATAGAGTTCCAAGAGGCGCTTCTGCGGTACAGAGGCCGAATTGAAAAGCTCCACGGTCGCGGTTATCGGTAATCCCGCGACGGGAACGGGCGCTTCCAGCCGCACCCCCGCCACGGCCACGTTCGGCTTGGGCGCGCGATTACAATCGACGATAATTACGGGAATCTCTTCGTCTTGGTCTTTTTTGTCGGTTTCAGCGGGCTGTGATTTTGCGAGACTTTCCCAGGAAAGCTTCTGCATATCGCTGATTATGTAAATCTGTCGATGCCCGGCCTCGGTATCGGTCAGCAGTGCTCGCGCCTGTTGCACCGCCACGCCCAGGTCTGCCCGTTCGTGGCTGACGCGAGCCGCGGCAAGCATCTGACGGACACGTTCATGGGTGCGGTCGAGTCGACCTTGTTCGGGAAAAGCCGGGCCGCCGGTGAGGAACAAGGCCACCTGGTCGCCGTCCTCGAGTTGGTCGAGGATTTGGTATGCGGCTTTCCTGGCCGTTTCAAAACGCGGATTGCCTTCGTCTATGGTGCCCATGCTGGCTGAATTGTCGAGAATGATTGCCACTGCCGACCCGGATCCCGAGCCCAGCAAGGCCGGCAGACTGGTCAGCGTGGGCGCGGCCAGCCCCACGGCAATCAACACCAGTACGGCCGCGCGAAGCAACATCAACAGAATATCATGTATGCGTTGCTTCCGCCTTGTTTTCTTCACGCTGATCCGCAGAAATCGTAGCGTGCTGAACGGTACCTCTCGCGCCTTCTGGCGATTGATCATGTGCAGGATGACTGGAATGGTTCCGGCCACCGCGGCGATCAAGAATAAAGGCGTGAGAAAGGTCATGGTCGGTTTCGGGCGGAAATGTATCTGGAGAGCATAAAATCGTAAGGTGTCGAGGTGTCGGCCAGGATGTAGTCTATTTGCACCTCGGCACAGGCGCGACGATAGCCCTCGATAAACTCGTCGACCTGCTTTTTATATGTATCACGGACGTAGGCCGGATCGACCTGGATGCGCTCGCCCGTTTCCATGTCGGTGAAAGCCATCACCTCGTTGAAAGGGAAATCGATCTCGGCTTTGTCCAGGACGTGGAAAAGGATAACCTCGTGGCGGCGGTGGCGGAAATGGTGCAGAGCACGAATCACGTCGTCGGGATCGTCGTACAGATCGCTGACCAACACGATCAGGCAGCGGCGTTTGAAGCGGTTGGCCAACCGGTGTAGTGTTTCGGCAACATCGGTCTTGTTGCCGGGCGCCAGGGCCTCGAGCTGCCGCATCATCTCGTTGAAATGCCGCGGAGAACTGCGAGCCGGCATATCCAGATGTATTTCGGTGTCGAACGTCGTCAATCCCACCGAGTCCTGCTGCCGGGTCATCAGGTAGGAAAGTATTGCCGTCAGATATGAAGCGTATTGCAGCTTGGTGATGCCCTTCGATCCGTCGTGCCGGTAGCCCATCGAACCGCTCGTATCCAAAAGTATCTGGATACGCATATTGGTTTCTTCCTCGTACTGCTTGATATACAGCCGATCAGTGCGGGCAAGCATGCGATAGTCGAGATGCCGCGGGTCGTCGCCGGCCGTGTATTCGCGATGCTCGGCGAACTCCACGCTGAACCCCTTGTAGGGGCTGGAGTGCAAACCGGAAATGAACCCCTCGACCACACCGCGCGCAACCATGGAAAGGTTCTTCACGCGGGCCAAAGCCTCGGGTTCAAGATATCGATATCCGGTATCATTCATCTCAACTGCCACTTCCTCCGCAAAACCCACTCCGTCGTAACCGCGGCCACAAAAATCAGCCAGAATCCGGGCGGCCAATAAAGTCTACGCTCGATGATCAAGCGTTTCTTGAGGCCCGTATTATCCAATTGATCGATCAGGTGGTCGGCGGTGGTTATGTGATAGTATCGGCCACCGGTTTCGGAGGCGATTTTCGTGAGCATGTTTTCGTCCAGGTCGAGCTTTTCAAATTCGAGGTTGGGACGCCCCACCTCGAATGTGTTTTCGGGGGCCGTGACCGTGATTTCACCGACGCGAGCCGATGTTTCCACCTTGAAACTGCCCGCGTTTTTCGGTTCGTAAGTTCCGCTGTAATGCCCGCCCGGCCCGGCCACGGGCGAAAGGGCGACTTCGTCCGCGGGCTTGCCGTCCAGCGAAACCTTGGCCGTGACTTTGGCCGAGGTGGCTGCTTCGCCTTTCTCGTCGCGGACGACGGCTGAGATACGTACGATTTCCTCGGGTTCGTAATAGCCCTTATCGGTATTGGCGACGATACCGGCCTTGGCCTCGACAGCATCCGTCCGACCGGCAAGCCAGCGAACAGTTTGCCCCCAGAAACGCAGGAAGGGTGATTCGTGCTCTAGTACGCGCGGTCCCTGCTGCCATTTTCGGGTAGTATCTCCGGCGAAAACAGCCGCGCGACCTGCATCCACCGGTCCCACGGCCAGCACGGGCGGTGTGCCTTCGGCCACCGGACAAACGGCCAACACGGTTGCG
>JAFGTN010000537.1 GCA_016934075.1 Pirellulales bacterium | reverse complement strand
GAAGAATACTGCCCCGTCATAATCGAAGCCCGCGTCGGCGAGCACAAGGGCAAAGCGTAGGCATCCGTAAACCGCATCGCCTGTTCGGCTAAGCGGTTCATGTTCGGCGATTCGTAGTACCGCGATCCGTACGCCTCGCAGTCCATCCAACCCATGTCGTCCACGAGGAAGAGGACTATGTTCGGCCTGGATTCGGCGGCAATCGCGAGGCCTGGTGGAGCGACGAGGACCGCGACTAGTATGAACGATAACAGAAGGATGCGTTCGAGATGTCTGGTGGAAAACTCGGGGGATGTCATGCCAATGTTCCTCCGGGAGTTTATTGAACTCACTGCTGGACAAGCCGGCAGTGGCACCCTTTTTTAACGGGCTGCTCACCGCCGCTCCTGGCGTGTAACGTTCACCCAACAGGATCGGTGGCTAGGGCCACGCCGCCCACTTATTCAAGCTTGGACGGATCGGAATCGCCGGCCGTGCTTTGGCCCATACTCGGTCGCCAACCTTGTCTGGTGATGCGGATGGTAAGGTCATCGGTGGGCCCGTCGATGGTCACGCTCAGGCCGGATGTATCGGCGTTGTTATACTTCTCAGGAATCAGCGAGCGGTACACATTGGGATTGGATGTGTCGATAAACGTTACCTCGACGTTGTGCGTGCCCGGCATGCAACCGTCGTTCTTGTCATAGGTTGTGAGCGAGAAGTGCCCCTGGGCGTCGATTTGCCCGGTGGCCGCGCGGCCGTTTGCGGGCACAATTCGCACGAAACCGCCGGGCAGGGGTTGTTCGTCTACCAGCACCTGCCCGGAAACCGGCACACGCTTGGGGCGCCCGTCACCGCAGCCGATTATCAGTGAAACATTAACAAGCAATACGGCAAGAAGCCAAACTTTCCGATTTAGAGATAAATTCATAATCCATTTCCCTATGGGTTCTATTGGTCGATAATCTGTTCGGTCTCCCCGCCGGCGCGGGTGGAGAGGGCCCTGTATGTCCGCATGTCCATACCCTCATCGAGAAATTCTACATGGCCGTCACCGAAAGCGAACATAGCGCCGCCGGGATGCTCGCTACGAAAGGCGCCGTTGCACACATAGCCGTACAGATTAAGCAGTATCCCCTCGTCGGGTGCCGTATTTATGGGATTGTTGGTTGTCCGCAAGCTGTGCAGATGACGGCTTCCGACTGTCCAGCAGTTGACCGTTTCGCGCTGATCACCTCGCGAGGCCTCGCCGGCAAATATCGTGTGACTGAGTCCATCGGTGATGTCGCGTAGCTTGAAGTAATCAAGGTACATGAACACGCCGTCATTTTCGTACTTCACCTTCATTCCGATTCCGTATGAAGGACCGTATGATCCTGAGCACAAAGCGTAGCTGCCGGTCGCACTAGAACCATAGAGCGGCTCGGCAATGTCACTGGGACAGACAAAGACCGAGGGTCGCATTTTTAAACCTGCCGCAATCTTATCCGTCTTCCAGCCGGAAGTCGTACCGTCCGAAACATCTCCCGGTCCCACGCAGGGGCTAATCGCGCCCTTCTCGAAAGGAGCAAAAAAATCGTAAATCTCCATCAGTTCCAGATACGGCAAAAGCATCACAAAGCCACTGGTCCCGGGACGCTGGTAACCGGCCAGTCCGGCACAACCACCACTGTTCACACCATCGCAACTCATCCGTCCGGGCGGGTAGCAACCGATGGCCGCCTCGTAGTTGACAAGAGCCAACCCGATCTGCTTCATGTTGTTACTGCACGACATTCGCCGGGCCGCTTCTCGCGCCGCCTGCACGGCCGGCAATAACAGCGCGATTAAAATACCGATGATGGCGATAACCACGAGCAATTCAACGAGAGTGAAAGCAGCGCGGCGGTGCGAACTATTTACAAATCCGAATGGAAAAAAGAATGTCATTTATAGATTCCCATACGTGGTTATTACATACGGTTTCATGACTTTTTTACCACACTCATGCCTGAAAACAAAGTCCTTTACCCAGTCACGAAATCGCCTCTACTCAATAATCTGCTCGGTTTCACCGGTGGCGCGGGTGGAGAGGGCCCTGTATGTTCGCATATCCATGCCCTCGTCGAGAAATTCTACATGACCGTCGCCGAAAGCGAACATGGCGCCACCGGGATGTTCGCTGCGGAAGGCGCCGTTGCACACATAGCCGTACAGATTCAACACAATCCCCTCGTCGGGTGGAGTATTTATGGGATTGTTGGTTGTTCGCAGGCTGTCCAGATGACGGCTTCCGACTGCCCAGCGGTTCGACGTTTCGGTCTTATCGCCTCGCGAGGCCTCGCCGGCAAATATGGTATGGCTGAGTCCGTCGGTGATGTCGCGTTGCTTGAAGTAATCAAGGTACATGAACACTCCGTCGTTTTCATATTTAACCTGTTTGCTGATCCCGTACGTCGGACCGTACGTGCCTTGGCACAAGGCGTAGCTGCTGGTCGACAACTCACCTACTATCGGCTCGGCAATGTCACTGGGGCAAACAAGCACGGGAGGTCGCATCTTTAAACCGCTCACAATCTTAGCCGTCTTCCAGCCATTAGTTGTGCCATCCGAAACATCTCCCGGAGCGGCCGGAAAAAGCGCGCCCTTCTCGAACGGCACAAAAAAGTCGTAAATCTCCATCAGTTCCATGTACGGCAAAAGCATCACAAAGCCGCCGGTTCCGGGACGTTCATATCCGGGCTTCCCCGCACACCCACCGCCGTTATAGCCGTCGCAGCTCATGCGACCGGGTGGATACGCACCGATGGCAGCCTCATAATTGACAAGCGCAAGTCCGATCTGCTTCATGTTGTTACTGCATGACATGCGGCGGGCCGCCTCCCGTGCTGCTTGTACGGCCGGCAACAGCAGTGCTATCAAGATACCGATGATGGCAATTACAACGAGCAGTTCGACAAGGGTAAAAGCAAATCGACTCCGCGAATCCCTCGTCACTGAACCTGATCGAAAAACAAACATTATGCCATTCTCCTAAAAAGTAGAGCCGGTGCAGACTAGATATCTGAAAATCGAAATCAATTCGATTATCGTTCGCCAAGGAGACTATTATTTGTATAACAAAAAAGCCGTATTATTCAAGCCTACAGGGGGGTCTTGCCTAAAAAGAACTATATTCCACCCCAAATCTACAGCGCCGGCCCTCAATTTCACTTCAATTCCAATTAAAACTTGGTTTTTTTCAAGAAGTGAATTGCTCTGGACTCTCGGCGGCAATTTTGCGACACTCCGCCCCGCGCGGAATTTTCCGCACAAAAGATGACTAAAACAAACGTGATTAAACCCTATCCGAAGGAGTGTTCCGATGAGAGCAAAATGTAACTCCAAGGTAGTATTCTCGATCTTGCGAAATCCTTCCACCGGCTCCCGGTTTTGCCGTGTTGGAAGTCTCAAGAGCATATGCGTTCCGCTATTGGGTATTGCAATTCTATTATCGGCTTCTTCCCTATGGGCTCAAGGGTGGTCGATGCCCAAGGTCTTTTCCGGATCGCAGAAGAAAACCAAGACCTCAAGTACCTCGCAAACACTGAAAAAGATCGATGCGGGCACGAAGAAGTTCTTCCGTGACACGATTGACGTGATCACGCTCAAACCGCTTTGGGATTCCGGCAAAAAGTCCAAAAAAACAACTGATTCCCGGATGATGCATACACGAAAAACGGCCAAAAAAAAGCCGTTTTGGGATTCCTTATTCACAACCGAGGAAGAACCAAAGAAGGCGGTTACGGTGGGTGAATGGGTGGGAATGAAACGGCCCGAATAGCACGACAACAGACTCTAGGCGGCTGTTCGGCAGATGCGGCCGTAAGAACAATCCAGTTATTCCGTTGTTTTGGGTGAGCTCATTATGCGATCCTTGCGAAATTATTTTTGCATCCTTTGTCTATTCGTTTGCACCGGTTGCGGCACTCTTTCCCAGGGTCGGCTGGGTACGCCTTTCGGTTCTGATGCCGAAGAAGAAGCTTTTAAAAAAGCGGTCGCCGCCGACTCATTTCCAAGAGCCGACCAGGCCGGGGTTCGCACCCTCACTAGCCGCTAAAGTGGGTGGAATCTTTACTTGTTTGGCAAGTGCCGTCTGGCCACGCCGGCCGTTGGGTTCTACAATTGTTGTGAACCCACTCGATTCACCAGCGATTATCCAGGAGGTGCGAAAATGTCGCCGAATAAGCTTCTAAAAATCCCCTCGGTCAGTGAATTACTAGAAAATCCCTCGCTACGGTCGCTGGTCGAACGCATCAACCATAGCACATTGGTTTCGACCGCCCGCACCGTGCTGGATGAACTCCGCAACGAGGCGCAAACCATGGCCAGCGAGCGGACTTTGCCAGACGTGAGCGAACTGGCCGAACGGATCGCCAACCGCATTATGGAAAACGCGCCCACGCGCATGCGATCGGTCGTGAATGGCACGGGCGTGCTCTTTCACGCGGAGTTGGGCAAGCCACCCTTGGCCGAGACGGCCGCGGAGGCCATGATCGCCGCCGCGCGGGGTTATGTCGACGATCCGCGCCTTAGCCCGGGCGACAAACACGTTTGCCGCGAGGTGGTGGTCGAACAAATGCTGCGAGATTTAACATCTGCCGAGCGGGCTGTTGTCGTCGGCAGCATAGCCGGCGCCACGACTCTGGCGATGGCCGCGTTGTGTTGCGAAAGTGAATTGGGCGACTACGGCGAATTGATTGTTGCCCGCCGACATCTCGTCGACTTCGACGGTGAATATCGGCTGGCCGACCTGGCCGGCTCGATAGGTCCCTGGCTCACCGAGATCGGCGCATCGAACCGCGTGCGGCTGGAAGATTACACCCGAGCGATCGACAAAGACACCGGCGCGGTATTGTGGGTCGAAGACAGCCGCCATATTCCCAAAACCTGTTCTTCCAGCCCCACGCTCAAAGAGGTCGTTGCGGCTGCACATGCCAAGAAGGTTCCGGTAATCGCGCACCTCGACGGTGGCACGCTGCTGGATGACGACACCTTACACTTTGCCGCGGCAACCAACGTCTCCGAGGCCGTTGGCGCCGGAGCCGACGTGGTTATCTTCCGCGGCGACCGCTTCCTGGGCGGGCCTCAATGCGGGTTGATCGTGGGCCGCCGCGCCGCGTTGGAGCGTATCGAACATCATCCCCTGGCCGATGCCATGCATATTTCCGGTCCCACCTCGGCCGCCCTGGCCGCCACTTTGCATCTGTATGCCGACGCCGATAAGGCCAAACGGGAGATTCCGCTGTTGCAATTGTTGAGCACATCCACCGACAACCTGAAAAATCGGGCTCAGCGCATAGCCACGCAGTTGGCGGCCTGCGATGCGGTGGAGTCGGTCGAGATTACCGAAGGCGTGGCGCACCTGAGCGGCTGCGAGTGTGACGACGAACTCCCCACCTGGAGGATAGAAATCGAGCCGGCCGATATCAACGGCAAGCCGAGAAGCGCCGAACAACTGGCCGCCGATTTGATCGAAGGCGAGCCGGGTGTGGTGGGGCGAGTCGAAGGCGACAGACTGGTTATCGATTTGCGCAGCGTCATACCCTGGCAGGATATCGAACTCGTCACGGCATTCGAAGCCATGGACGCCGATGAAGATGAGGATGAGTAGCGTGGTAAGGGGCAATGTTCCAGTCTAAGAACTTGTTTTGAAAATGACTTTAGTTTGTCCATGGGTGCCACCGCTGGCTTGTCCAGCAGTGCAGAGTGCCTGATCCGTGAAAAACACTGCTGGACAAGCCAGCAGTGGCACCCATTTCAAAACACGTCTTAAAGCTACACCGCCGGATTATAACCCGGCGGTGTAGCTCGCGCCCGGGCTGGACAAACGTCTCCTAATCGGCCATGATAGAGAGTTGACTTATAACTGGACTTTTGCAAAAGTCCAGTTTTAATCTGCCACTTATACTATCCCACGGCCATGCGATCATGCCACACAGCGACTTTACTATCGAATCACTTGCGGCACATCTGCACCTTACACCGCAACAAGTAATTCGCCTGGCCGATCGCGACAAACTGCCCGGCCGCAAGGTGGGTGGCAAGTGGGTTTTTTCCCGAGCCGATATCCACCACTGGTTCGAAGACCGCATCGGGCTTTCCGACGAAGGCGAACTGGTAGAGGTCGAGGACGTTTTGGGCCGATCTGCTTCGACAGGCGAGGAGTTTGAAATTACCGTGAGCGAACTGCTGCTGCCAGAGGCGATTGCCGTGCCGTTGGCGGCCCGAACGCAGGGCTCGGTAATTCGCGGCATGGTCGACATGGTCGCCCAAACCGGCATGCTTTGGGATCCCGAAAAAATGACAGAGGCCATTCTCGCACGCGAAAAAATGTACCCCACCGCGCTGGGTAACGGCGTGGCACTGCTGCACCCGCGACGCCCCATGGCCAGCATTCTCGGCCAGCCGCTGGTGGCCCTGGGGATCACGGCCTCGGGCATTCCTTTCGGCGGCGGGTGCGGAATGCTGACTGATGTGTTTTTTCTCATCTGTTCGGTCGATGACCGCGGCCACCTGCAAACTTTGGCGCGCCTAAGCCGTATGATTACCTCCTCCGGTTTGCTCGACGAACTTCGCGCGGTGCCCGACGCGCAAACGGCTCATCGATTGATCGTCGAGGCCGACCGTGACTTGTCGAATTAATGAAATATTTTCGGGCAACCGCCACCCGAGTAAACACGATCCATCCGATGCAGGAAAACGCACAAACTCGTTCGACACAGCCGGCAAACACGGTATTGCTTGTGGGTAGTGCCGATCGCGCGGAGTTTCACGCGGCTCGTGATCAACTCGAATCGCTGGCTTGCGTTCGTCGAGTGGCCGACATCGATGCCGCACTGGCCGTTTTGCGGGAAGGATTCGTGCCCGAGTTGATCGTGGTTGCCCAGTCCTTTCCCGACGAGTTTTCCATCGAGGCTGTGGACCGTTTGCGCCGCGCCGCGCCGCTTGCCCGACTGCTGGGCTTAATGGGCAGTTGGTGTGAAGGCGAGCTGCGCACGGGTCACCCTTGGCCCGCCGTGCCGCGGTTGTATTGGCATCAATTTCCGCCGCAATGCGATCGCGAATTGGCCAAATTGAAAAGCGGCGCCGGTTCGACCTGGGGCCTGCCGGTCACGGCCGGCGACGAAGAACGGCTGCTGGCGGCACATGAGAATATCGAGCCCGTCGACGGGGGTTTGATCGTGGTTTGGTCGCGACTGTTCGAAATGCAAGATTGGATTTCTGACGCCTGCCGCTTGAGGGGATATTCCACAATCTGGCTGGCGCCGGGGCGAACAACCAAAGTCACCGGCGCTCGGGCAGCCATTTTCGACGGCTGCCGATGCGACGACATGGAAATCGGCGAAATGAAGGAACTTATCAGCCTCATAGCGCCAACGAACGATAATCCCCTGCCCATCTTGGCACTGCTGGATTTCCCCCGCATAGAAGACCACAAGCGCGCTATCGCCGCCGGAGCCGCGGCCGTGCTCTCTAAACCTCTGGCGGTCGACGACCTCTTGTGGCAACTTGATCAAGTTGTTGGCTGTTGATCGGCCCAGATGTCGATTTCGGTACGGAGAATTTCCCGTTGCCATTCTTCTTCGTGTATGGGCCATCCCGTTACTATTTGCCCCTCGGCTTCGACATTCCATGGATGATTACGACGGTGCACTCTTCGCCAGCAGTCCAACTCCGCTTCGGACAGGGGCGGAACGCGGCCGGGCAAGTTGCTATGACGTAGCGAAATTCGACTGTGGTCGAAAACCGTGACGATCACCGGTGGACTGAATTCCAACATCCGCCGCGCGATCAATTCGTGGCTGGCCGTCGCGTAGCGGCTCTTCAATTCCAGTAGATCCCAGCCGCCGGCCACCGCGTCCGCTTCGAACCATCGGGCGGGTAACAGCAACCGGCCGGCAAGCTGGTTGGCCACCGATTCCCGCGCGTCGCCGGCAACCTCGCGCGGATCGACACCCAGCCGTTCGAAAACCCGCCATGCCACGTGCTCGCCGATCTCGTGGGCAACCGCCCATTGACGTCGTTCGGGCCGAGGATCCGACCGCAGCAGAATCGAAGGTTTGGAACGCACACCCCTCAAAGCCCGCAGACGAACATAGCGAGCGCGCCCTCGCTGCGCGTCGTCCACGGCCACCGCAATCCGCAAGGCAGCGGCCACGGCCAAGGCGTCGACCGGTGGACCTTCAACACCAGCCTCCTCGAGTGCCTCGACCGCCACCATATCCAGTGCTGCGTCTAGTTCTTCCGTGGTTATTTCCGCAAGCATGACAGTTACCCCAACCAAAAGTGTACTGGTGTACACTATATCCATAGGGCGGGAAGCTGTCAAGTAGTGGAAATTCGTAAGATTTTTGCAGGCTGGAAGCCTGCACCACAAGTAATTTCTTGGGCGGCCTGATTTATTACCAATCCAGTTACCAGAACAAGCCTTGCAATTCGAATTTTTTCAGGCTACAAAGAAGAGCTTATCCTACTGCGAAATGTCAAAAACCGGACTTTTGCAAAATTGCAAGTCAAGTCCACTCAAAAACTAGAAGGAACCGCAAGAAGATGGCAATAAGAACTATCTCTGAGCAAGCACTTTCGGGCGTATGGTCGGCTTCACCCACCCCTTTCACGGCCAAGATGGAAGTCGACACGGTTGCCGTGCGGAAAATGATCGATCACCACATCCGCATGGGCGTAAAGGGCCTGTTTTTGGCCGGCACCTGTGGCGAGGGGCCCTGGATGACCGACGCTCAGAAAAGTCTGCTGATCCGCACGGCCTCGCAACATGTCGCCAAACTGGCCGCCAAGGATCCGGCCAAGCGTCCGGAACTGGCGGTTCAGGTTACCGACAATTCCGCCGCGCGGGTTCTCGATAATATCAAACGCGTGGCCGACGACGGCGCCGACATCGCCGTGATCGCCTCGCCCAACTTCTTCATGGATCCCTCGGTCAAAAGAATGACGAAACTATACGTCGAGGCTGCCGCGAAAAGCCCCTTGCCGGTGGGCATCTACGACCGGGGGAAACACTCGCCCGTCCCCATCCCCAGCGGCGTTTTCGAGGAAGTCGTGCAGAATAACAAGGTCTGCCTGGTCAAGGACAGCACTTGCGATCCCGAGCGCATGAAACTCTTCCTTTCGTTGCGGCGCAAGCACAGCCATTTTAAACTCTTCACCGGCTCAGAGTTCGATTGCATGGACTACCTCAAAGCCGACTATGACGGTCTGATGCTCGGTGGCGCCATCATCAGCGGCCTTATGGCAAACCAAATGATCGATGCCTACAAAGCAGGTGATATAGCGCTAGCCGAAAAAATCGAACAACGACAGCAACGAGTATCCTACGCGGCATACGGCGGCAAAAAGATCAAGTGCTGGCTGACGGGTTTGAAACACCTGCTGGTGGCCATGAAGGTCTTCCGCACCCCCAAAACCTACTTCGAACAGCCCTACACGGCCGACGTCGCCAAAGGCATCGAACGCCTCATGCAAAAAGACCTCGACGTGCTGCTTCCATAGGCGCTATGGGGTTAGTCGTTTGTAGTTCCGCCTTCAGGCGGCAAATGCCTTGCCAGGACATGTCGATCTAATCCATTTGCCGCCTGAAGGTGGAACTACAAACATGGCAACTAAGCCTGGCTCCTTCCCGATCTTGCTTGATCGTCAGATTTTTAAATCAGTTCTCTGAAAGACTTTACGGCACCGCACATCCGCAGGGAATCAGTTTTTCAATTTATCTATGGTTTTACCCATTGACATCTATGGATTAATCCATAGAATGATGTTAATCAGATCACAAGCACCAATCCAATGGGAGCAATACCCATGGCGCGACCTAAATCAGATTCACCCACACCCGGAGAACTCGAGGTCCTTAAAATCCTTTGGGAACATGGCCCTTCGACGGTACGGCAGGTGATGGAACGTCTCAGCCGGGAGCGGCCCCGCCATTACACGTCTTTCATGAGCCTCTTGAACGTGATGACGGACAAGGGCCTGGTGACGCGCGAGCCGCAGGGGCGTGCGTTTGTGTACGAAGCGGCCGTCAGCCAGGAGAAGACGTCGGGCAAGATGCTCGAAGATCTTCTGCAACGCGCCTTCGAAGGTTCGGCCAGCGCGCTTGTGGCGCGGCTTCTGGACCGATCATCACCATCCGAGGAAGAGCTTAAACAGATCCATGAACTGATCGAACGCTACAACCAGCAATGAGGGTAGATCCGATGTTTACGTTGGAAGTCTTGCGCGGCCCCGTCTGGCAAGGACTGACTTGGACCTTGCTGCACTTTCTCTGGCAAGGTCTGGCCGTTGCCGTGGCGCTTATGCTGTTGCTATGGTTGCTCGGTCCGCGCCGGCCACAGTTGCGATACCTGCTGTGCATGGGCGGCATGGGATTGATGATGCTTTGCCCGATGGTTACGTTCTTCGTTTTGTGGGACGGCGCCGATTGGGGTGCGGGGCAGGCGAAGTCTACTATCGCTTCGGACGTATTCGTAGACCTTGGCCCCGCCGCGCCGCCCGAACCCGTTTTGGACACGTTCGAACCATCCATTGCCCCAATAATGGCGCCGCTGCTGCCCGAACCGCAAACTCTCGAACCGGGCCTGTGGAAACAGCTCGGTGGATATGCCCGCGCGGCGCAGCCATACATGTTGTCCGCCTGGGTGCTCGGTGTGCTTTGCCTAAGTGGCCGGTTGCTGTTGGGCGTTGTGGGCGCCGGTTGGCTGCGTCGTTCTCGCGAAGCTATTCCATCGCGTCTTGCCGATACGGTTGCCCGACTGTCGAGCGCAATCGGCCTGAGATCGCCCGGCCGGGTGTGCATTTCATCGCGAATCCGCGAGGCAATGGTGGTAGGCCTGTTGCGGCCCATGGTGCTGTTGCCGGCGGCCTGGGCAACCGAGATGACGCCCGAGATCTTGGAGGCTATCATCGCCCACGAACTGGCCCACATCCGCCGCTGGGACCTGTGGGCGACTCTTTTCCAGCGACTGGTGGAAACGCTGTTGTTCTATCACCCGGCCGTCTGGTGGATTTCCAGCCGCGTGTCGAGCGAGCGCGAAAAATGCTGCGACGAGTTGGCCGTCGCGGCCACGGGCAGGCGTCTAACTTACGCCAGGGCACTTGAAAAAACGGCCGCAATCCGACTCGCGTCAACAGGGTCGGCCTTGGGCGCTGCATTTGGAGGCAGAAGAATGACGGTCTTAGACCGCGTCACTCACATCCTGGGCATGTCCCCAGCCCGCAAAAACCAACGCGCCCGCTGGTGGCCGGTGGGACTTTTGGTGCTACTCGTGTTCGTGGGAGTTTACCGCGTGGCATTTCACATGCCCTCACCGATCGTTAACGAAGCGAAGGCGGAACAATTCCAGCAGCCGGATCCTCTTCAATCCGACACGAAAGCGAAATCGAAAAAAGATTCAGCGAAACCCGCGGCGTCAAGTATAACAACCGTTCGCGGCAATGTGGTCGATGATGTGACCGGAAAGCCGGTGACTAATTTCATTACGCAGGCTGGAAAGTTCGATCCGGCCGATCCCGCAAAGGTTACCTGGGGTTACTCCGAGACACATGGCGGGTGGAAAGACGGCAAGTTTTCGACCACCGTCCGTTGGTCGCAGGGCTGGACCGCGCGGATCGTTGCTCCCGGCTATCTGCCGCAACCCGTTCTGAGCCAGGCGCCGCCAACGGGGCAGGATGTGATCGAGGTGACCGTCCGTCTCAGACGCGGTGGTATGGTCCGAGGTCGCGTGCTAGATCATGCCGGAAAGCCCGTCGCCGGGGCGGGCATCTATCTGGTCGGGCCGAAGGCAATCAGCCTGGACCAGGGTCCGCATGGCGAATTTCAAGAGGCGACCGTGCACACCGACGCCGAAGGCCGTTTCGAGATCAGCGGACGCGATAAGGACAGCAAGGCGATTATTGTGAACGCTCCGTCATTGTTTGTCTGGCGCGCCGATTTGCCAGAGCCGGACAAGGAGGCCGTCATCCGCCTTCCCCAGCCGGCCAGGTTGCACATTCGCTACGACATCGAAGGTGGGCCGCCGGAAGCGCAAATCCGTATCGCGTTTTGCAGTTGGGATATGCCCAAGTGGAAAGGCACGGTCAACGCGGTCAGCTTGGCCCATGTCAAGCAGGGCGGGGACGGCCTCGTCGTCGAGAACCTGCCGCCGGGCGTTTATGACGTCTCGCGTACCAAGAAGTTCCGTGCCGGCAAAACGGGCTGGAATAAAAGTGGCGTGATGCTCGACCGTCAGTTGAACTTGAAGCTCACCACGGGTAAGACGATCCCGTACAACTTAGTGCGTAAAACGGGCACGCCGATCAGCGGCCATGTGGTGGGTCTGCCGAAAGAAGGAGTAAGCGGAGTTTACGTTTACATCCGCGACCCGCGAGTAAGCAGCAATCCGCGTAATCTCGGCGATTGGAAGCTACCCACATCCGACGGCTTGGCCCTTGAAGGCAACGACTCTTTCAAAACCGAACGCATCGAGCCTGGTAAGTATAAAGTCGTTGCCGAAGCGTACAGGCAAGAAACACCTGAGGAAATGACATACTCCGGCGTACGACTTCCAAAATGGATCGGGACGGCAATCGTCAACGTGCCCGAAAGCGGTGATCCACCGAATGTGCGTGTGGAGATGCGAGAGTATGATGCCAAGGCAAAAACAGGGAAGGCGGAAGCTGCAGACAAGCCTCAGCCGAAGGACAAATCCGCACAGGCACTATTCAAGAAATGGCAGAACAATGCCCGGGCAAATGGGGACATTCCCGGCGGAGCGCTTGGATCACTTGCCGGCACGATGAAGAAATTCATCAAGTTGAATCCGACGGACGAGCGAGCGCCGAAACTCGCGGAACTACTCAAGCGGATCGACACTTCGCACGACTGGACGCAGGTGGATGCAGCCGCTCTGCTCGACGACGTGACGGCGGTTTACGCTGACCTGCCAAAATGGGCCATCGACCTGCCACGATTTTCCATCGCACAGAGTATTCGGACGGGCCAGCCATTGCCCGCGGGACTTAAAGATGCACCGTGGGGAAAAGCACAACCGAATGGCCTCCGCACGGCGTGGTTGCTGGAGCCTCGTGCGAAGCAATACAGGCTCGGTATGCCTTTGAAGTCGCGCATCCTGTTCCACAACACGGGCAAGAATGCGGTAGTATTCCGGGTGCTGACGTGGAATCAGTCCAACGACCACAAGGCGCGTGACGCGAATGGCGCGGAAATCAAGATCTCTTCGACACAATGGACAACAATACCGCTAGTGGTTGCATGCCGTCTCGCGCCGGGCGAATATACAGAAGTGGTCGGGGCCGGGATCGGTATCGGTGCAAACAGGAACAATGAGGATAGGCACGAGGTACGTGTCGGCTCGTGGATTGAGGCGAAGGAGGGCGACGAAGTGACATTTACGCCCGCTCCGGTGTCGGTGAGAGGCAAGTACAATGTTGGGCAGTTAAAAGACGGGCCGCACTGGTGGCCAGATTTTATCACGAATCGCCTGAAGCGCGACGCGCCGTTGCCTGACGATGCCGCCGAGCGCAAGCGACTCCTCGACCGCGCAATGCGTGACCTTTTCGGTACGCTACCGACACCGGAAGAAACCGCGGCCTTCGTCGCCGACCGCGCGCCCGATGCGATGGGTGCACTGGCGGATCGCCTCGCTCAACGCGTAGGCATCTCACCATTCACGGGCACCCTACAGGCCGGTGAAACGAAATTCCGTGTCCTCGCTGACGCTCCCGACGCTGAGAAAAAGCCCCGGGTGAATGATCACGCCACAACCAAGCGAGTTGACTTAGGAATTATTGTTGCCCGGCATGTGCTATTGCTCGACGGTAAGAAAATCATTACCTGGGACGAGTTGGAAAAACGGATTGCCGCGTTACCGGACCCGGCATGGGTACACCCTCACTTTTATATCACCAGGGGAGCACGCGAGGCGGGTATCTACCCCGTGGCAAAGGAAAAAATATGGCACTTGCATAAAAAGTTCAAACTCAAAGGACATAGCGAGGGAAGCCTGTGGCCGCGCTCGGATTTCCGCTATGACCAGATCAAAACCGAAAAGGATCTTGTTCCCAATGTGCTTTTGCGGGTTGAGGGCCGTATCGTCGACAATAAAGGACGACCGGTCGCCGACGCCGACGTTTTTCTTGTCGCACCCGTCGACAAGACGATTCCCTATAAGTCGTATCATATTGCCCTGGTAGATGGACGCGTTCGCAATCAACTAGAACACATAATGACCCGTTCGGATGAAAAGGGCCGATTCGAGCTCTATCCGCCCAAAGATACAAAGTGCTATGTAGTCGCACTGCATCCGACAGCGGGTTTCACCCTGCAACAAGGCAAGCAGTTATCCAACGGTAAACTTCAATTAATGCCTTGGGCAAACTTGGAGAGCCGGTTCGGTGGCGAAAAAGCGCAGCAGCAAGGGGCCTCGTTGAGCACACAAGTGCAAGAGAAGGACGGTTATCCCGAGGTCATTTTCAATCAGGATTCGAATAGCCAAAAGAGCTCAAAAAAAGATACGCCCGCGGGAATGTTCCGCTTCGCACACGTGCCACCCATCTTCAATACAACCATCAGCCGGGTGTTTCCGGATAAGCAAGGAACCTCGTTTTCGTCACCGGGAGTGACTGTGAGTCTTCTCCCAGGCGAGTCACGTCGTCAAGACTTGGGACCGATGTCGGATAAACGGCTGGAGATGCTGGAATGGATACGAAAAGAATCTAGATCACGGCAAGAGAAACTCTTGTTGAAGTCGACGTCGAAAAAAGACGGTGCCGAGAAAAATGACAAATCGAAAAAGGCGACTGTTGCTCAACCGGCGACTCTGCTACCGTCCAAAAAGGTAAATCCAGGACCACCGAAAAACAGCCTCAAGCGTTGAAAGATTGCCTCTTGTGCCTTCGGCACCCCGATAGGCAAGCTATCGGGGCTACCCGCTACACACAATTCAGCACTATTGCCGGATCACGATCCGGCCTACGGCTCTACTCTTCGCCAACTTCGCGGATAACCATCATATTATCCTTCGAGACGGTCGACCCCGTACCGGTAACGAGCACGATACGGTCGCCTTTGCTGAGGTAACCGGTGCGGTCTTTTTCGACGAGGTGGCGCATGAGGTGTGGGCCGTCGTCGGTGGGAACGCCGGGCAGGGGGATTATACCCCAGTATAGACACATGCGGCGCAGGGCGGCTTCGCAGTCGCTGATGCCGATGGTGGGTATGAAGCAACGATTTTTGGAGAAGCGGAGCGTGGTGCGACCGCTGTCGCTGGCCACGACCACAAGACGGGCGTCGATCGCTTCGGCGGCCGTGGCGGCGGCCGTGGTGATCGCGGCCTTGATGGGGCCTATCAAAGTGCTGTCGACCTTGTCGGCCGGAACACTTGCCCGTTGTCTGTCGTAGGGCTCGGTGGCCAGGGCGATGCGGTGCATCATAGCCACCGATTCGACCGGGTAAATACCAATGGCCGATTCACCCGAAAGCATGCAGGCGTCGGTACCGTCGATAATGGCGTTGGCCACGTCGGTGACTTCGGCGCGGGTGGG
>JAFGTN010000536.1 GCA_016934075.1 Pirellulales bacterium | reverse complement strand
GGCGTTGATTGGCAGTTCAAAGTAAAAGAAGCCAGAAAAAAGTTGAAGTCACTCTACCCCAAAATCATAAATTGACAAAGCACTAGCCAAACTTCGCCGACGGCAAAGACGGCGATGGCGACGTTTACCGGTCATTTTGACGATTCTTTGCGTCGAATTAACCGCTTTAACGTTGCTGTATTATGGATATGGGATATTTCAATCGTTGGGCATCGCGACTGGCGCGGGGATTGTTTATCTCTTCTTTCCAAGCTTGTTGGCAACCTTTGTCATAACCGCAGGTATTACCCGGACTATGATTCGGCTAATTGCGATGAAAATGCGCGACAGGCAAACCTATCAATTCAGCTTAAGGTCCCTGTTAATAGCAGTCCTGTTGATTTCGATTGTTTGCGCTTGGTATGGTCACCGGATTCGAAGAGTACGCGAAGAGAGTCGAATATTGGAAGGTAAATGGCAGGTCATGAGAGAAGGAAAGCCAGATATGCTCGGGGACAAGCCCCACATTGTCGAGTTCTCTCCCGGGAACTATTCGGTAGACCCAACACAAAATCCCAAGTGGCTGGACTTTCACACTGCTCGCGGAACCGAACATGCAATTTACCGCTGGGAAGGCCCAAGGCTATTCGTGATGCACATGTCAGCGGGGATGCAACGGCCTACCTCATTCGATCAAGAGCACTTTTTAGTCGAACCAGGTGCGAAGGTAACGATCAGTGGTACGAGCAAATATCACCTCGAACGCTTGCCTGATCAATCCGAAACGTCAGCTAATCCGGCTGTTTCGCGGCAGGAAACTGACTGAGTAAACGATGCGGCCTAATCACTCTCTCGGGTGCCCCATTTAACCCGCCTGACAAGCCGCGCTCACGACACCTCCGAAGCATCCGCCGCTTTTGATTGACTCGGCTTGTTGCCGTGCTCGTCGAGATATTTTGTTAGTTCGGCTTGTGCCGTTTCTTCATTCCAACCCAACTCTTCGGCAACCCAGGGCAAAATCTGCCGGGCTATTTCAGCGTGGTTTCTGTGGTAATAACTCCAGTAGGTTCGGCGGACCATTACGTCTTCCAGGCTGCGGGCCCATTCGTTTCGGCAGAAGTGCCGCACGGCCCGCTCGGTGACCTCCTGCGGAACCACACTACTCAATCCGTCGGTTTGGGATTTTTCCAGTAGCGGCTCGGTGGCCGTGCGGCACGGTTGGACGTCCAGGCCGGCATGTTTTACGACGCGGTCGATGGCCTGTTCGGACATCAGTCGGTATGTGGTCAGCTTGCCGCCGGTTACGTCCCACCAGCCGGGCTGGGCCATTTTGATCTCGTGGCGGCGCGATATGTCCGAGGGATTGCCGTGTGGATCGGCCACCAGCGGACGCAATCCCGACCATGTGCTGATTATGTCGTCCGGCGTGATTTTCGCCCGGGGGAAAAGAACGGCGACGACGTCCAGGATGTAGCTGATGTCTTCCTCATTGCAGTCGGGCGTTTCCAGCGGACCGTCGTAGTCGGTATCGGTCGTGCCCAATATGACACGCTCGCCCCATGGTATCCCGAATAGAATACGCGAGCCTTCGGTCATGACCACCGCGTCTGGTATCGGCAAACGCTTGCGATCGATCACCAGGTGCACGCCTTTCGTCAGACGCAGGTCGGTTGCGCTGTTGGCGATCTTGTCGGACCAGGGACCGGTGGCGTTGACGACTTGGGTAGCACGGATCTCCAGCGGTTGGCCCGTGATTTGATCTACGGCGCGGCAATGCCAAAGGCCGTCTTGATATGTAGCGCCGTCGAAGCGAACGTAATTTGCCAGAATCGCGCCGTTATTATGGGCCGAACGCAGAGTGTCGATCACCAGCCGCGCGTCGTTCGTCAGCCCGTCGTAATACCTAACCGCCCCGGTGATACCATGGGGTTCCAAATCGGGCAACAGTTCGAGAAGCGCTTTGCGGCTGAGCGTGCTCGATTTGCCCAGATTGCGGCGGCCGCATAGCAAGTCGTAGAGTTTTACGCCGATACTTAATTTCCACCTGGCCCACTGCCAGCCTTTGCGAGTAGGAAAAATAAATGGTAACGGATCGGCCAAGTGAGGAGCAATTCTATGAACGACCCGTTTTTCCAGGCTGGCTTCGTGGACCAGGCGGATGTAACCCTGAGCTAGGTATCGCAGTCCCCCATGTAATAGGTGGCTGGATCGGCTGCTTGTGCCGAAAGCAAAATCGTATTGTTCGACTAAACCGACATTCAGCCCTCTCGTGGCGGCATCGCGGGCGAGTCCAGAACCCACGATGCCACCGCCAAGAGCGAGCATGTCTAACTTTCCAGAGGAAAGTCTTTCAAGCGTTTCTTTACGCACAAGGTCCGGTTGACAATCTCCGTATGACATGATGTCAAGCATTATCGAGGTCGATCCAAATAACGGTACTGAACAGTACTTTTCGAACGCCCAAAAAGCGCGCAAAATAATACTATAGACGCAGGCAAGAAAACAAAAAACCTCACGTTCGAAACGCGAGGCCTTTCTCTGATGTCTCTGGCCTGTCGGTCGATGTTCAGTCGCCAATCGGTCTTGTAGACCACTAGCATACCAACTATAAAGCCGATGTCAATAGCTGGAACCTTTTTTAGATTATTTCGTGATCCCCCAAAAGTAACCTTTCAAGGCTGTATTATTATTAATATAATTACCAAATACCACTAGAGTCGCGAAATCATAAAAATGCCAGCTAAACAATTCCAGCCGCTCCCGAGTGAGTATTTCACCAAGCCCGTGATTCCATATCTCGCCGGGCCTCCAGTTGACGGTTCGAGAGGCGACAGCTCGGATAGGGCTTTCGCCAAGGAACGCATGGCCGCCTTGTCACATGCAAGCATGGTGATTTTGCAGGCTGAAGAATTGGTGGATTTACCGGACTGCCTGGCCCCGTTTAATCACCCGCCATTGTCGCAAGTTAAGGTAGTAATTCACTTGGACTTAGTTCACGGACTGGCACGCGACGAGGCCGGAATCAAGTATTTGGCGGGGCTCAATCGCATCAATGCAATTATAACCGTACATCACCACCTGGTTACGGCGGCACGGCGGTTCGGTATGCATTCGATCGTAAGGCTGTTTATTCAGGACGGAAGAGCTGTCAAAAGGGGCCTGGCCGTGATCGAAAAGTCACGCCCAAACGCAATCGAGCTTATGCCGGGAATCGTTGCTGCCGAGGTTTCCGAAGATTTTTCTCGGCTGCCTATACCCCGATTTGCGGGTGGATTGATACATAACAGAGAGGTTTTGGATGCCGTTTTGGCTGCCGGCTACAAGGGAGTGAGCACATCGAACGAGTTGCTTTGGCTCGAGAACGCTCGACGGTGAGCACATTTTTGTCATTTTTGGTTTTTTCCCGGCACATCCATGTGGTACAATTGTCTATTGTCCGAATTGGGGGGGCCGCCGGGAGTTTGTATCTTGGTATCAACGGAAAAAATTACAAACCTTGCGCCTAACGACCAGTTAACCAGTGTCCATCAGGTCGCCGACCGGATGTTCCCCGCATATACGATCGACGAAGGACACGCCTATATGGCTGGTTGCACGCTGGACAACCGCCTGTTTATGCGTGTCGCGGTTAATCTTGCCGACGGCACGAAATACTTTTTTCTCGACTCTTCCGCGCGGCGGCTGGACAATGCCGTCGTGACTAAATTGGGCCTGGAAAACAATTTCAAGCTGGAAAGATCACCCGAGCGGGCCGAAACCGATATCGCAAGATTGGCGGAAATCGCCCAACGGATGGTTAAAGACGAGTTCGGTGACCTTGCCGGAAGCGGTGCAAAACCACAAGTCGAACTGGCCGCCATGTGGTGTAAATACGCCCAAGGCAAGCTTCGCTTTTCGATTGGCGAGCGTTCGGTGGATCTGCCGTTTGCGGATTGGGCGGCAACACTGGTGCCGCCGCCGTTTATTTGCCCGTATACGGGAGCAAAAACCTTTCACCTGTCAGCCACCAGCGACGGCCGCATCGTGGCGGCCGAACAAATCGCCACATGCGACCAAAGCGGTTTGCGATTATTGCGCGAAGATCTGGTTATTTGTACGGTCAGCGGCAAGCTGGTTTCCCGCGATCTGACCGAAGTCTGCCCTGTCACCGACGAGTACGTTTTGTCGGAAGAAATGGTGGAATGCGAGTCCTGCCGTCAAAGGGTTTCACCCAAAAGCGTTGAGTCCAACCGCTGTAGTGCATGTCGCCAACCACAGCGAGCCGCAAAGGATGACCCCCGCCTGACGCGTCTGCTGGACGCCCATCCCCAAGCCCGAAACTGGCGCAAATGGACGGTTGCCGAGACGGCTAATGTTTTGATCTTCAACGGCAGCGGATTGCTGAAGAGGATCAGGCTGGTGTTGGACAAAGACACGCTAAAGCCCAAACATCTGGCAGTGGGCAGCCGGTTTTCGCCGGCTTGGACAGCGATCGAGTCCGAACGGCTGGACGAGGTTCTGTAATCTGACGCAAAACCGCAACCAGTGGCGACGCTAGGGCATAAGTTGCGGAAGACGGTTGCCCCCAGCCTCGCAAGCCGCTAGGCTGAGAGTTGTAGATCGAGTTGCAGCCCGCCCACGGGCAACCAACCTCTCTTGCTCCCACCTTTATTTGCGAGGAATATCGGTCATGAAATACACCACCCGCCGCCATTTCATCAAAACAACGGCCGCAGCCGCCGCGGCCTCGTCAGCCATAGCCGCCCCGGCAATTGCCAAGGACGCAAAAAGTCCCAGCGACCGTGTACGCATCGGTCTGGTCGGTTTCGGCGGACGCATGCGGGGCCATGCCGGCAGCTTGTGCGAGATGACGAAAACCGACAATGTCGAAATCGCCGCCGTCTGCGATTGCGACAAGCGAAAACTGGATGCCGTGGAAACACACACGCCCGGTCTCAAAGGCATGAAGTTCAAACGCTACGACGATCAGCGCAAACTTTTCGACGACAAATCCATCGATGCCGTTACCTTTGCCACGCAAGACCACTGGCACGCCCTGCAAACCATTTGGGCATGCCAGGCCGGCAAGGACGTGTATATCGAAAAGCCGGCCTCGCACAATATCTGGGAAGGTCGCAAGATGGTCGAAGCCGCGCGAAAATATAACCGCATGGTGCAAACCGGCACGCAAAACCGTTCCAGCCCCAATGTCGTCGAAGGCATCCGCAAGCTTAAAGAAGGAGTGATCGGAAAGCCCTATATGGCCCGCGGCATGACTTACAAATGTCGCGGAAATCTGGGTAAACACAACCCTTGCCCCGTTCCCGAAGGACTCGATTGGGATGCCTGGGTTGGGCCGGCCAAGATGGTCGAGTTCAGCAATTTCCAACACCGCCGTTGGTATTGGATCTCGAACTTCGCCAGCGGTGATATCGCCAACCAGACAACACACGATATCGATATCATCCGTTGGGGACTGGATCTCGACACAATGCCCAATCTTATGATGTCGCTGGGCGGGAGATATCTGCCGGGCGATACCGACGATGCCGACACGCCCAACACGCAATCCTTCATGTGCCATTGGGACGACCGTCAGGTACACGTCACCTTCGAGGTTCGCCACTGGTACTCCAACAACGAAGCTCGCATGGGCGAAAAGTATCCCTTCGTATCACCCGACCAGTGCGTGGGCGTGATCTTCTACGGCGAGAAGGGTTACATGATCATACCCGACTATAGCAGCTACTACACTTTTATGGGCATCAAACACGAGCCGGGACCCTGCAAGTTCAATGCCCAGCCCATTGACTGGTGGACCGAAAGCATCCCCCATTTCCAGAACTGGGTCAAAGCCATCCGCGCCCGCGACCACAAAGTGCTCAACGCCGACATCGAAGAAGGCCACCTATCGACGGGCGTTTGCCATCTGGCCAAGATCTCCAACGCCGTTAAACGCAGCCTGCGTTTCGATCCGAAGAAAGAACAATTCATCGATGATGCCGAAGCCACGAAGATGCTCAAGCGGGAATACCGCCAGCCGTATGTTGTGCCGGAGGTGGTTTAACGACAGCTGCCGTGCCACATGCCCTACGGACTAAACCTCGACGGCTCCCAATTCCTCGTAAACCGACTCGACAACTTCGGCGTCGATCTCTTCCAGGTCGCGACCCGCGCCGGCCAAG
>JAFGTN010000051.1 GCA_016934075.1 Pirellulales bacterium | reverse complement strand
GTTCGGCCAACGTCCAAAGGTGTTCACCGGTGCCCACGATGGTGTAGCCCGTGGTGAGGTAGCCGTTTTTGTTGAAGCGGTGGATGAGGAACTCCAATCCACGGCGGGCGAAATCGGCCTGGCCCATCATATCCATGCCGCGGATGACGGCGTGGGTTTCACTTTCCAGCGGCCCGTAGCGGTCGGAACCGATCCATGCCGACACGCGTGCACCGCTTGCTTCGTTCCGCGCGGCCAGAATACAGTGCAACTGCGAGGCGCGGATAACGTTGGTCAATAGTTTGTCGGGCAGCTCGATCTGCATGGCCGGCTCGAAGAGCTTTGTCCAATATGCTTCCACCTTGTCGGTCCAAGGTGTGTTGCCGTTGAGGATCTTGGCGGATTCACGACCGGTTTTCCAGGTGGGCAGGCAGGCGAACAGGCGGACTTTTACGCCGGGCGCGAGTTTTCCGTTGAACTTGACAGTTCCTTCCGGCCCGATTTTCGCTTTCATCGTGCCGGCCCGGCTGGTGTCTATCGTGCCGAAAAGCCTGTCGCCGCCGGTTACGAGAAATCCGTTATCGGACTTCTCCAGCTTGAAATTTTTGTTTTGCTTTGCATTTTCGTAAAATGCTAACTGTAGATTTGCATCGGCCACGGCCACCGTGGGATTCTCGATTACATACTCAACCACGCACGCGGCACGCTCGCGCAGCCAATCGGGCTCGCCGGCTCGCGGCGCGTCGTCGATGGGCGCCACGCAGGTTCGTTGCCGATAGATGAGCCCGCCGTTGTGGGTCACGGTCACCGGGATGGGCAGCCAACCGCCGTCCATATATCGGTTAACGTGAGTGGGCTTGCCGTCGCCGAACATGGGTCGCAATTGGGCCAGGTCCATGTCGGCCTTGTTCATGTTTACATGAAAAGAAACACACTGGTAAGTTCTGTCGGGCTCATCGGGAATCACGTAGCTGATCGTGCCGTCGCGGTGCGCCATGAACTTTCGGTTGTCGTGGGCCAAGGAAAGCATTGTAGGTCCCAGGTCCTGTACGGGGTTGTGCACCTTGGCCAGCGCTTGCGGGAAACTCTGGTCGGGTAACTTGCGTACGGCATCCAACACAGTGGTTTTATCGGCGATTCGTTTATGATATTCGGCCAGCGTGACTGGGGCGGGCGTTCGGGTTACGAACAGGCCAGCGTGGGGTACGTATATGCAGTCATTCGTAAGCAAATCTTCCACCGCCACGCCGAAGGGCGATTCGGGGTATTGGAAACGCAAAACGGTCTGGCCCGACTTGAGCTGCCCTGTGATGCCGAAGCGAACTTTCAACTCCAGGGACTTGGCGTTATTCCAATCGATGCGGGTGACCGTCTCTTTACCGTCACCCTTGAGGATCTCGCCATTGTAGACCTCGATGGGCACCGTTTTGCCTTTATGGGCTTCTTCCGACTCCAGCCGCAAGGTGGTTACCGGCCAGAGTGTTCGCGATTCGGCCGAAACGGCTTTGACGGCCATCGGCTCGTTAGTGGTGGGCAAAATCCAGCGGATTTTTTGCGTGCCGCGGGGAATGTCCTTGTAATTGATTTTACAGTTCCAGGTGTCTTTCTCCACGGTGATCGGTTCCGCCAGACTATGCCACTTGCCTTGCCAGATCGATTCGCCCTTCCAGCATTGCAGCCGGGCATCCTTTACGTCGGGCATGGCTTTCGCGTCGGCGAACTTCAGGCTTACGCTGCGCAGGGGCCGTGGCTGGTCCCAACGCAGGCCGATACAACCCGTGCCGCTCTTGTAGACCGGAACCTTGTAGGTTCCATCGGTCTCGGGCAGTAGCTCGCGAAAAAGCATCACGTCGGCGGCGGGGAACTCTTGCGTGCGTTTTGCTTTTGTGCCTTCGGTTTGCTTGGGATCCCATGTAGCTACACGCGCGAAACGCCCTATATCCAAGTTTTCATAGACGTAAGGCTGCTGTTTGACGGTGGGATCGGGAGTCAAACGAGCATCGGCCCAGTTGGCGCAGTCGCATGTGATATAGTCGCCAGCATCCAATGCCAGCAGGCGGAGTTCCACCGCGCCTTCGACCGGAACTTTTACCTTGCGCGGCGCATCGCCCTCGCGCATCACACCACTTTCGAAACGCTTTTGGCCGTCGACGTACACCTGGAAAATTACGCTGGCAAGGTCTTTTCCGCCTTGCCACTGAATACCTACCTCCGCTTCAAAAGTTTTGAATGTACCGAACAACCCCACGGCGATTTCTCCATTAGCGTGGGATCCCAGGCCTCGATTGTAGTTCTTGTCTTTGATGCGCAGCTTCATCGGCTTGGCCGGAGCATTATAGGCCGAGGTATTGATTCCCAATGTTCCCCAAGCTTGTGTGACTGACACGATGTGATCGGCAAGCTCGTCGGCCAGATATTTGGGTGCCGGTTCGGCCGCGCGAAGTGCGGTTGTTTGGGCTAGTCCCGAAAATAGAAACACGAATGCGATGGTGGTGAGGGCATTTTTGCAGAACATGAAGTGTCTCCTTGTCGGCGGGGCGCAAGTAGTTCATAGTGCCTATTGCCAATCTGGCCGGTATATTATACACTGCTGTAATACCGTTCCGCAAGTGTATCGGAGTCACTGCCGGAATGCAAGTGTTTTGTCTGTTTTTACAGGGAAAAGAATAAATTATGAGTCGAATCGACAGGCGGACTTTGGTGGCAACGACGCTTGCAACCGCACTAGGTAATATTGTGAGACCGTCGTGGGGATTTGCACGGGAGACCGAGCCGGACGGGCATACGGGAAATGTCACGACTTTCGGCGAGGACGTTACCTTCGTTCGACGTCATGCGAAGGTGATTGTGCTAAGCAATCCCCAAAGTCAGGCCCGCGTGGCCGTTTGCCCCGACATGCAGGGCCGCGTGCTCACCAGCAGTGCCGCGGGCGACGCTGGGGCAAGCTTCGGTTGGATCAACCACGAGTTGATCGCCTCGGGCAAAAACAATCCGCAGTTTAACGCCTTCGGCGGCGAGGACCGTTTCTGGCTGGGACCCGAGGGCGGGCAGTTCGGATTGTATTTCAAGCCGGGCAAGCCTTTCGACTTGCAGAACTGGTGCGTTCCCAAGCCGATTAACGAGGAGCCGTTTGAGATGGCCCAGCGGCAGAAAAATAGGGCGCTGTTTCGAAAGAAAATGCATGTGACCAACTACTCGGGCACACGTTTCGATATCGATCTGCGGCGCGAGATTTGTCTCTTGACCGCCGAACAGATACGCACCGCGCTGTCCGTCGCGCTTGCGCCACAAGTTAGTGCTGTGGCTTTCCAATCCGACAACCGTATTACAAATATCGGAACCTCGGCCTGGGAGAAACGCTCGGGACTGCCGTCGATATGGATCATCGGTATGTTTCGCCCATCCACGTCGGCCACGGTGGTGATTCCGATCGTGCCGGGCGACGAGGACGAGTTGGGTCCCGCCGTGCGGCATTACTTTGGCCAAGTGCCGGCGGAACGTCTGACGACGACCAAGAGCCATATCTTTTTTCGTGGCGATGGCATGCAACGCGGCAAGATCGGTGTATCCAGAAAGCGAGCACGTCCGGTTATGGGTAGCTATGATGCCCGATCCGAAGTGCTTACGGTGGTGCAGTACACGTTGCCGCGGAAGGCAACCGATTACGTCAACTCGACTCTTGAAATACAAAAAGCCCCTTACGACGGCGACGTGGTGAACTCCTATAATGACGGCCCACTCGAACCGGGCGGCCAGCCCTTCGGTCCGTTCTTCGAACTGGAAACCTCTTCGCTCGCGGCGAAGCTCAAGCCGGGCGACTCGATGCGGCACGTGCATCGCACGTTCCATTTTCAAGGCCCCAAGCAGCACCTGGATGCGTTGTCCAAGGCCGTTTTGGGCGTGGAGTTAAAGGAAATCGAAGAGTCGCTATAATCCAGAATTTGCCCTAGGCAATAGGCATGGCTGATCACTCGGCGATTTGCTATCCTTTGATACCGAGTAATAACAAACCCCTGTAATGAATTGTGTTTTCGATGAACATAAATGCCATTGATGTATCAACTATCGCAATCTATTTCTTCGTGCTTCTGGCCGCGGGATTCTGGAAAGGTCGCGGCAAGCGGGGAACTTCGTCTCAGTATTTCGTTTCCAAAGGTACCTTGCCGTGGTGGGTGATCGGGGCGGCGTTTGTAGCCACGGGCATGAACACCGAACAGTTGATCGGCCAAAACGGAGCGGCCTACAACGTTGGATTGCCGCTGATTAACATCTATCTGATTGCTTTCGCCGTCTATTCTCTTTTGATATTCATTTTTCTGCCGGTCTATATGCGTAATGACATAATGACCATGCCCGAATATCTGCGGAAGCGGTTTTGTGGGATCAGCGCCGACGTGTTTACGGTCATGCTTTTGTTGAGCTATGTGTTTTTGAATCTGGCGGTTGTATTTTACGGCGGGGCCAAGTTGCTGGAGGTGGTGCTGGGACTGGACATCTGGTACGGCGTTATCTTGCTGGGGGTGGTTGCAGGTATCTATACGATGTACGGCGGTATGGCGGCCGTTTCCTACGCGGCCGTCGTGCAATTCGGCATGATCTTCCTGGCTGGAGCAGTCCTGTTCATATTGGGATATATTCGATTACCCAACGGCTGGAGCGACGTGGTGGCTTCTTCGCCTTGCGGGTTCCATTTGATGAAGCCGCTCGATTATCCCGAGGTTCCCTGGCTGGCCATGCCGGCCACGCTTATGGGGTTGCAACTCTACTATTCGTGTATCAATCAGTCGCTCGTACAGCGTTGTTTCGGCGCCAAGACCCACTGGGACGCACGGATGGCGATCATCTTTGCCGGCATCTTCGTGTTGTTTCGGCCGTTCGTGGAGATTTTGCCGGGCATGATTTGCCGGGCGCTGGCCGTGTTCGATCCCCGCTTCGCGCTAGGCGATCAACCGATCGACAATATTTTCCCCATCCTGGTTAAGGAGTTGATCCCGGTCGGACTTCAAGGTTTGATCCTTGTCGGTATCCTCTCTTCGGTGATGTCGACAATCGCCGCGTTGCTGAATGCCATCTCTACATTGTTCACCATGGATGTCTATAAGAAGTGGATACACCAAGAAGCCAGCGAGCATGAACTGGTGAAAGTGGGCACCATCGCCACATTGGTCTTGATGGTGTTTTGCATTTGCTATTCGCCCTATGTGGGCCTTCTAGGCGGCAGTATTTTCAATTATTTCCAAACCGGGGCGGCTTATTTCGCGGTTCCCATCGCCACGGTGTTTCTCTTCGGGTTTTTCTGGAAGCGTTCGACATCGGCGGCTACGTTGTTTACGCTCATCATCGGCATACCCCTGGGCTTCGGCATGGCCTGGCTGCTGCCTGCCGTGTTACCCGAGGACGTGGTCACCCGTTTCGGCCTCGACAACCGCTACATCGTCTCGGGCATTACGCAAGTAGTATGCGTGGTTTTGTATGTGATCGTCAGCCTGATGACACGCCCCGAGCACGAAGAAAAGATCCGCCCACTGATGTGGTCGTTCGACTGCCTCTTCCTGCCCAATGACGAACCGCAACGTCCCTTCCTGCAATCCACGCTATTCTGGTGGGGGTTGTTCGTGTTGGCCTATCTGTTGATCTATTGGAAACTCTGGTAAGCACAACTGGTGAGCGGAATGGCGCTAGCCACCGGCCTGTTAGGCGACTGCTACCATGCCAAGTGTGTGGCACGCCCAGAATGGGCGTGGAAGATAATGACTGATGCCGGCTTGTCGCCTTCACGCCCATTCTGGGCATGCCACACGGCAGCCGATGTCCCCTTACGGGTTGGGCAACTCCGGCCGATCCGGAAGTTCCACGCATAGGTCGCCCAGGATTTCTTTGAGAATGTTGTCGGTCGGATGACCGCTACCGAGGTGTTGGATGAAACCTTCGGCGTAGGAAACGCCTGTTGTTTTGCCCATTTCCTTCGAAAAATTCATCATCACGGCGGCGAAGTCGTCGAATTTGTTGTGGTATTGCAGCCACTCGAATTGCGACGCGTGGCAACCGAGCATTTTTTTCTTTGTCTCGATCGTGGTGGAGATATCGACCGACATGTGTAGCGGTAACGGGCGGCCGAAGATGTCGCGCATACCCATCGCGTTCCAGTAGTAGATGTAGGTAAAACGCGTGGTGGGCGTTGTCGGCACGCCGCAGTCGTAGTTGGGCACCGAGGCGATATAGCAGGCGTTGCGGACCAGTTTCGAGGTTTCTTCATGGTCGACCAGGTAGTCCATGGGCGGGTTGGTGAAGACGATCAGGGGATCGACCTCGCGTATGATTCTCGTCGCCTGTTGGCGGCAGATAAAATCGTACTGCACTTCCAAATCGTGCCCGCCGGCATAGTGCGACTTGCCACCGAGTATGGCCGCCGAGGCCGCGTTTTCATCCAGGCGTCGCTGTCGGATGTCGGCCGGCTTCAGTTCGGGATGGCCGACCTCGCCACCGGCCATTACGGCCATGTGGATTTCGTAG
>JAFGTN010000535.1 GCA_016934075.1 Pirellulales bacterium | reverse complement strand
GTCGGCGAGAGCTGGTCCCGTGGAATGGCCGATGTCATCCGCTCCGAGGGGCGGGCTCGTCTCGATACCTCGGAGGCGGCCATCAATATGACCGAAGCCCGCAAAAAGGAAATAGAAAACCGCAAACAATGGACGGAAACTTATTTCGATATGCGGCGTATCAATCGCGAGGCCCGCGCGGCCGAACGCGGTCCCAAAAGAACCAAAGAAGATTGGATCCGTTTCGCCCAGGCCGGCAAACCGCAACGGCTCAGTCCCAGCGAATTGGACTCCGTGGCCGGCAAGCTCTCTTGGCCTATTTTGTTGCGAAAAGATGAGTTTGCAAAAGAACGGGCCATTGTCGATCAGGCCTTTGCAAATCGCGCTACGACCGGAACGATTTCCCCCGAGGACTACGAGGCTGTTCGCAAGGCAACCGATACCATTGCCGAAACGATGAAGAAGGATATCAAAAAAATATCTTCCCTCGACTATATCACGGCAAAGAGATTCCTCAAAAGTATAACCTACGAATCACGGCAACCGGCCGGATAATGAAAAGAAACCTTCGCTTCGCAAAGCTTTCTTTTACATGTGCCCTTGGCTCGCAATTTTGCAAAAGTCCAGTCTGAAACAACGCCGTGCAAAGTTACGTAACAGTTGAAACTTCGGCCGAAGCCGTTCGCCACAATCTAAGATTGTTGCGCGGCTGCATCCAGCCGGGGGTAAAGTTATGCCTGCCCGTCAAGGCCGACTGCTATGGCCACGGGTTGGAACTTCTGATGAATATTTTGTGTCTCAAACAGGACACTTCGCTCCCGCCGGTCGGCACACCGCTCGTTGACAGTCTGGCCGTAGCCGCTCCGGAAGAGGCCGTACGCGTGCGGGAGTTGGGCTGTGAACTGCCGTTGCTGAGTTTCTTCTCGGCGGCCGCCTATCTCGAAGGGCCCGTGCGCGACGAAGCATTGAGCGAAATGATCGCGCGGGATGTCATCCAGACGGTCGTCTCGGTAGACGAAATAGAGCCCATCGCCCAGGTCGCTCTTCGACTCGGCCGCGCGGCCGAGGTGCATATCAAAATTGACTCGGGCATGGGACGTTCGGGGGTATTGGCCAAGGAGGCCGTGGAATTGTTCGGCCGGATTCGCCGCCAAGACGGTTTGCGCCTTACGGGCCTCTGTTCGCACTTTGCCACATCCGACGAAGCCGACACGTCGTTCATGCACCGCCAGCTCGACAGTTTCAAGCAAGTACTGGCAGCTTGCGGAGATACCGAGGGGATGACCATTCACATGGCCAACTCGGCGGCTACAATCGATCTGCCCGAGGCCCACTTCAACATGGTTCGTCCCGGCCTGGCGGCTTACGGCTACCAGCCCTCGCAATATCTGCGGAACCGCCAGCCGCTTCGTCCAGCTTTGCGGGCAACAACCCGTTTGATGCCGATCAAGGAAGTCCCCGCCGGCACGTCTTGCGGCTACGGCTTGACTTACACTTTCGACAAACCCGGCCGTATCAGTCGCGTGGCCATGGGTTACGGCGACGGATACCTCCGCTGCCTTTCGAATAAATCGACCGTTCGCGTTCACGGTGTCGACGTTCCCGTCCGCGGCCGCGTTTCTATGGACCAGTTGATCATCGACCTGACGGACGTCCCCCAGGCTCGCATGGGCGACGAGGTGGAGTTGATTTCTCCCGATCCGACCGCCCCGCACAGCGTCGAGAACCTGGCCCTGCTGGCCGGAACCATCCCGCACGAGATCGTTTGCCTGCTCGCCGGCCGGATTACCCGCATCCTGGTGGATTGACACGCAAGGGTAAGATTCTTTACGATCATCTATATGGTATTATAGTATTGCGGTGTGAGAAATCTGTTTTCCCAACGGTTCGCCCCCATGTCAACAAATCAATTCGGAACTGAATCGCCCATCCGGCAAGTACGGATTCCTCTGCTCTGTTTGGTGGTATTACTTTGCCTTGCAATCCCCGCCTCGGAGCTTCGAGCTCAGGAAGATCCGCCAGCCAATGCCCCCGCAGTGAAGAATGCTGACGCGAAGATCCAAAAAAACGCCGACGAAAAGGTAGAAAAAGATACTCCGGCACAAGATCGGGAACAAACCAAGGTCATAATCGAGTTCGAAGGGCCTATCGGGCCCATGCTCGAACAGTACTTTTTCCGTAAGCTCGAACAGGCCAAACGCATGGGTGCCGATGTGGTCATCATACAGATCGACAGCCCCGGCGGTCTGGTCGAAGAGAGCTTCCACATCGCCAACCGGTTGCACGAAACCGATTGGGCTCGCACGGTGGCTTTTATCCCCGAGCAGGCCATCAGCGGCGCGGCCGTCGTTGCGTTGGGTTGCGACGAAATACTCATGGCCCCTACTGCAAGATTGGGCGATGTCGGAGTGATCTTTTTAGATGAAAATTTCCAATTCAGGCATGCGCCTGAGAAGATTCGTAGCATTTGGGCCGGGGAGTTGCGAGAACTGGCCCAAAAAACCGGACGCTCGCCAGCCCTGGTCGAGGCCATGGTCGACATGAATCTGGTTGTCTATCGCGTTAAGGACAAAGACGGCAATGAAGCCTTCATGACCGACGAGGAAATTAAATCTTCCAAAGATCCGGGGAAATGGGAAAAGCTCGAGCCAGTTTTCGAGTCACGAAAAAACACTTTTCTCAACGTTGATGGTACCCGCGCCGTCGAATTGGGCCTGGCCAACGGTCTGGCTTCTACTCGCAAGGAGGTCGCCCGCCGGCTCGATTTCAAGGGCAATTTCGTCGTGTTGCGGTTTTCGTTTGTCGACCGCTTGATCTACATCCTCAACTATCCGGTAATCACCGGTCTGCTGTTCATCATTGGGCTGGTGGGACTCTATGTAGAGTTCTCGTCGCCGGGCATAGGCATCGGCGGACTGCTGGCAGCCTTGTGCTTTGGCATCTTCTTTTGGAGCCACTATTTGGGCGGCACGGCCGGTTGGCTCGAGCTGGTGCTGTTTGGTGTGGGAGTGGCGTGCGTAATAGTAGAAATATTTGTCCTGCCGGGATTCGGCGTGGCCGGACTCAGCGGTATCCTGTTGATATTGGCCTCGTTAGTAATGGCTTGTCAAACCACGTTCATACCCGACACCCCGGAACAGTGGGCCACGCTGAGCGTTACGCTGCAAACCCTGTTTGTAGCCGGCATTGTTTTTCTGGTGATCGCCTTCTTCCTCAACTCGCGGCTGCGCATGATACCCGTGCTCAATCGTATCATGTTGCCGCCGCCCGGCCCGGACGGTCGCATCGACTCGGAACGTATCGTAAAAGACACTGATGGGCAAAGTGATAATTCGACAACATCCAGTGTCATTTCAGTCGGCGATCAGGGCGTTGCCCTTTCGCTGCTGCGTCCCGCCGGCAAGGCCGATTTCGCCGGCCGCCGCATCGACGTCGTGACCGACGGCGATTTTATCAACAAGAACGAGAAGGTCGAAGTGGTTGAAATATCCGGGAATCGTATTGTTGTAATACCGGTGAAGTGATGTAGGGTGCGTCCGCGACGCACCAGAAGC
>JAFGTN010000534.1 GCA_016934075.1 Pirellulales bacterium | reverse complement strand
CGGCACAGGGTGTCCCAGTTGCTCAGGGCGTAGCGGATTGCCTGGCCCATGGCGCTTTTGGGCAACGCCTGTGCGACTTGCTCTTCGAGCCATATTTTTAACGAATCGAGCAATGGTCGGGATTTTTCTTGGCGTAACGCCAGCCGACGTTGGCCGTGAAGGCCAAAAGATCCGCCTCGGCATTGCCGCGTTCGATCACCGCAATCGGCTTCTCGGCGGTAACCACGCCCGAACGCTCGCACTTGCAAGCGTATTTGAGCTGGATGTACTGATTTACGTAGAAGCAAGCCGGATCAAAGCCCAGCCGCTCGCTTACCACGCGGCCAATCTCCTGCCGATCCTTGCCGCAGCACGGGCACGTCTTTTCGGACTCGGGAATATCCAGCAGGATCTCGCGACGCTCGATATTTTCGGGAAACAAGCGTCTCCCATGGCCCTTTGATTTCTTCTTGGTGTTCGACGTTGTCTCGGGCTCATCTGCGACTTGCGGCTGCGGTGTTGCTGAATCTTCCGGCTCCAGGTCGAACAACGACATCTGGTCCGGATCTACCCGCTCTGCCCGCGGGCCGTAAAGCCGACGCAACAACTGGTCGAGGCGATTTTCCAGTTGCCGGTTCTGACGCGAAAGATGGTAACAGTTTAGTCTCCGAACCACGATTTTACCACCCGCACGGTGGTGCAAATAGCGAGAGAAAAAGTTTTCAAACTGGTCTGGCGCGCTTGGGGCATTAGTGGTATTTTCCGGTATCCATGGAAAGGATGCCGATGAATATCAGCTTCTACCCTAAGCACGAATACGCCTGCCCGAACGTTTCGCGTTGCCCTCATCTGGGCGGGGCTGCTCTTGGCACGCTCGTAATTGCGGCCGACGAGCAAGAAGATTATCGGCGGATGCTGCTGGGGCAAGTCGACTACGAACGGAAACGATCGTCGCGGCTTTACGAAGAAAATAAACAACTCAAAAAGCAAGTCGAACAGTTCAAGCTGGAACTGAAAGTCGAACGGCAAAGCCGATTTGCCACATCGTCCAGTGAAAAATCAGAGGGGCATCAATCTGCCGACCGAAGCGACAGCGATGACGGCCGGCCGAAAAAGCGAGGTGCCCCGGTCGGCCATCCGGGTTGGTATCGTCCTGCGCCCGTCGAATACGACAGCTTGGTCGAAGTGGACGCTCCCGGCCGCTGCCCACACTGCGGCGGCAGCGTTCATCTCTATCCCAGTGTTGCCCCATCTGACCATTTACAAGAAGACGTAGTCGAGGGCGTCTACAAGGTCGTCCTCTATCGGCACCCGGCGGCTCGCTGCGACAGTTGCCGAAACTGGGTCAAGCAGGCGGGCGATGGTGAACTGCTGGGCGTCAGCTTCAAACCCGCCACCTTGCTCGGTTTCGAAAAGATGCTGGCCAAGCGGAGCGAACCGCTGGTCGATGACATCGCTAAGAAGATCGCCAGCACGGACGGTGCCGTGCATGCCGACGAAACGTATTGGACGCTCGATGCGGATCGAGCTTACTATTGGACCCATTGCATTGAGGATTACATCCATTTCCACTTCGACATCTCGCGGGCGGGTGAGGTGTCTCGCAATATATTAGGCCCGTACTTCGAGGGCACTTTGGTGACCGATTGCTACTCCGGTTACCATGCACATCAGATGAAGGCCAAGCAAAAATGTCTGGCACACTTGGCGCGTACTGCCCGCGACTGGCAGAAGGTCGTGCCGCCGAATTCATCTGCCGATAAGTTTTTCACGGTCGTGCGAGAGTGGGTTCGTCGAGGTTGCGATTTCTATCGTAAACGCTCGAAGGGGAAACTCTCGGCAAAGTCGCTGGTAAAAGAAGAGGCGTGGTTGCGCAAGGAATTGCAAAGCCTGGAAACTCGTCCGCTGGATCACGAAAAGGCGCTCACGCTACAAGGGCGGATTCTAAGGCACCGCGGCGATTGGCTGGTATTCATTGACGATCCGCGGGTTCCACCCACGAACAATCTGGCGGAGCGTATCCTTCGGCCATTGGTGGTTCTTCGCAAAATATCGTTCGGCCATCGCAATGGTTCTAACGCCGCGCGAATGGCCCGGTTGATGACGGTTCAGGAGACGGCCAAACGCCATGGACGTCGGCCGACTGACATTTTCTATCGCTTATACACGCGGCCACCGAACCAGGTTCTGCGATACATATATGCGGGCGGCACTCGGCCTGATACGTATATATCTTGCATCTCTTGCCGAGGCTTCAAATGTTTGCACAAGCACGCCAAAAATAGAAATCCATTTTGGCGGCGTTCGCTGCTGCGCGGTCGAGTGAAATTATGTATGAAAATGTGTTTTCGCACATCCAACGCGCGACGATTCCACATTGTTCTTGAGCGCCCCGCTAGAATTGCACCAGCTAGCCAAGCCGTGTTTCGCATGATCCCGTCCGGCATGACTGGCGTTTCCATGGTTCGGAGACTAAACTGTTACACATTCTAAGCAGTTTAGGAGTTTTTTTAGCCGTCCCATATGCATGTTTTAATTGCTTCCAGTCAATGGAATCGAGTTTATCCAGCATCTATACTCCTCTTACTTTGAATTTTATTCTTTTATGTTCTGTATTTTTCTTTTATAGCTCTAACTGCGACTGCACAGGAAAGGCCAACTCAGGTAGAGCTCGTTTATCTTGCGCATCAAGGCAAGGTTCTCCGCCGTTTCACCCACCGGCTCGTAGTACCACGTGGAACAAGGAGGCCACTCGCGACGCGGTGCATACGTATATTACACCCTCGCGCGCTGGTATACAACGGCTTCGCCTTCGGATATAATGGGCGTTACGAGCCGTGGACCGACGCACGGCGAAACATGCTACACAGGACGATCATCCGATATGTCAAGGGAGAACGCAAGATGAGTATACTGGGAATTAATAGGATAAGCACATTCTCCGTGCTTCTGGCTGTGGTAACGATGGTCACATGCCACGCACGTGCCTCGGAGCGCGCGGCGATTGAAGTCAGCGGGAAATCGGACGTACTTTGGTTCCGGTCCGGCGCGGTTGTGTTCACCGATCGAAAATACAGGCTGGGGGAATGCCCGGCAAAGCTGTCGGGGGAGAAGTTTTTGAGGAGTTCGATTGATTCCACCCGATTCGACGTAGTGAAAGGCGGCCGTTTGATCGTGCTCACCCCTGCGCCCAACCCCGGCGCCGCTTCGCAAGTGAAGGCCCTCGAGGCCCGGGGCTTTACGCCGATGAAGGAGGATCGCTTCCAGTTGTTCGGGAGCAAGGCGATCGATCAGGTGCTTGCCTACGAAAAGCAGGTCGCCTCCGGTGAGTCCTATGAGTTTGGGAAATGGGCCGTCGTGATGGGGTTCGAGAAAGCTCAATCCGCGATAGATCTGACTCGCGCGGCTGAAGGCAAACCTTTCTGCGTCAGTCCCGCGGACATCCCCAACACGGGAGTATTGTTCGTGGACCGGCAGAAGAGAAACCGTTCCGGACACGGCAACAACTCGCTTACCGAATGCCGCAACGGTGACATTATTGCCTTCTACAGCGTGACCGGAACCAGTGCCGACGACTGGCATGGGCACGGCTCGAGGGGATGGTCGGAATACAAGCGTTCGAAAGACGGCGGCCTGACCTGGGGCGAGCCCGTCGTTTTCGATTATTCAAAGCGGATGTTGGAGGGGGATGATGTCTGTTCCGCCCTGGTGTACTCGGTGGTCACCGCGCCGGACGGGACGCTGATCGCCACTTTGATAAGGTACGCCAACCAAAAATGGGAAAAGAAACGCACACCGGTCTATTTTCTCAGCAATAACCATGGGAAAACGTGGAAGGGGCCGCACGAGTTCGACAAATCGGCTACGGTCGACGATATTGCCTTTACGATGGACACGTCGTTTGTGCGCGGCGGAGAGGTCTTCATTGTCTTTCGGGGCGGTACGGCCAATATGTCCCCCAGCGGACCGCAAACCTTGTGGGTTTCCGACGACAACGGAAAATCATTCAAACAGCGGAGCGTGCTGCCCTTCGACCATACCCACTACTATTGGGCCGCCGGCGCGCTCGACGACGGCAAAATCATCGTCTACAGCTACGACGCTCACTTTAAGAGAGACGATCAAACGGCGGAACAGAACATCCCCTACGTGACGAGCACCGATGGCGGACGCACATGGTCGAAGGTGCAAAGAGCGCACTTTGCCAAGGGGATCCGCAATATGCAGCTTTCCGGAAAACTGGGCAAACGATACTTCATACACGGACGAAGCGGCAGTATGCCGCGGGATCTGGTCGGCGACGATCCCGGTCCGAATAACTTCGTGCTCTACTCGTCGACGGACGGCATTCATTGGGATGAGGGGATCGTGCTGATGAGCAGACTGCAGACGCCGGGCGGGGGCGATTGCTATTCCGCCAACGAAATCATCGGCAAATACGATCCCGCCGTACCAGAAAGGCTTCTGATACATTCCGACGTCAGCTATGTTGGGCCCTGTACCAATATGCACCAGTGGTGGGTGAGAATGGCTCAATAGGCGGCGTCAAGGGCCGATCAAAACAGATACCATAAAACTACCCATGTCCGAGACCAGGGAAAAGATTGAATCCGCCGACGAAAGCGAGCGTACCAAAGTATCGCAGCAGCGACGCCTTGCCGAAGTACTCGCGGAGAACGAAAAGTTGACGGCCCTGGTGGCCAGCATCCAGGACGAAGTCTGGTTCGCCGATACACAGAAACGTTTCACGTTAGCCAATCCGGCTGCGCTGCGAGCATTCACGCTCGGTTCGAGCGGAGACGTCGACATCGAGAAGCTTGCCGCTGACCTGGAAGTATTTCGCCCGGATGGCAGCCCACGACCCGTCGAAGAATCGCCACCGCTACGTGCTCTTAATGGAGAAGTTATAACCAATCAGGAGGAGATAATTCGCTCTCCCGCCAGCGGCGAATTGCGTTATCGTCAAGTGAGTTCCGCTCCAGTGAAGGATGTGAACGGCAATATCATCGGCTCGGTATCCGTCGTCAGAGACATTACCGAGCAGAAGCGAGTGGAAGAGGCCTTGCGACAAAGCCAAAAAGATTTGTCCAGGGCCCAGGCCGTGGGCCAAATCGGAAGTTGGCGACTCGCTTTGCGAGAGGATATATTGACGTGGTCCGAGGAAAACTATCGCATTTTCGGCGTTCCTGAAGGAACGCCAATGAACTACGAGGGCTTCTTAAATATCGTTCATCCCGATGACCGCAAGTACGTCGACGACAAGTGGCAAGCTGCCTTGCGCGGCGAGGAGTACGATATCGAACATCGTATTGTGGCGCATGGCTCGGTCAGATGGGTGCGAGAGAAAGCATTCCTTGAGTTCGACGATGGGGGTGAACTGCTGAGTGGGTTCGGAATCACTCAGGATATCACAGACCGGAAGCAGACGGAAGAAGAATTGCGTAGGTTCAACGAAACGCTGGAAGCCCGTGTTGCTGAACGCACGGCCCTTGCCCAGCGCCGCGCCCACGACCTTAGACGTTTGGCAGCCGAGTTGAACGAGGCCGAGCATCGAGAACGCAAACGTCTGGCCAACCTGTTGCACGACGACCTGCAGCAGTTGTTGTTGGCAGTCAGATTGCGACTCCCGCTGATTGTAAAAGCCGATCCGGATCAACTGCCTCGGCACTGTGAGCAGCTTGATGAATTGATCGATGAGTGCATCCGCACTTCGCGGAACCTTACCCATGAACTGAGTCCGCCGGTCATCCAGCACGGCACATTAACCGATATTCTAGAATGGCTGAGTGAATGGTTTGCCGAGAAATACGGATTGGTCGTAATCGTTAAGACACGGAATGTAACATGTAATGAACCGCGAGATGGGGCATCGCATGTACCTGAACATTTGCGAGTGTTTCTCTTCCAAGCGGTACGCGAGTTGCTATTTAACGTGGTGAAGCACTCGGGAACAATGAAATCGCGTGTCACCTTGTCGCGCCAACATGACAGTTTGTCGATAGAGGTTGAAGATGAAGGTTACGGCTTTGATCCCAAAGCGGTCGAAGCATGCCTGCAAGCTCCGCGGGGTTTCGGCTTGTTCCACATCAAAGAGCGTTTAGATGCCATGCGAGCAAAACTGGAGATCAAAGCCACACCGAGAGGGGGCGGGTGCTTTAAAATGATTATTCCGCTGGATAATGAGGCGGGTGACAGTTCTTAGATTCACCAGTGGCACCGACATCTCCATGCAAACAAGTCATAACTACTTGCAAGTCAAAATCAGATTTTGAATTTAAAAAAGAAAAAGGGACAGAACAATTGGTCATCATTTAGAGCAGTTCGGATCTATTTTCTTTTTCAGTTTCGCGTTTCGTTTGTGCTTCGGGTTAATTTTTTTGCGAGGTAAAATTTGTTCCAAATTTGAGAAAGTGCGTTGATTTGACGTGGCGGAGAATTGTTATATGGGGATTGGGAACACTAATTTCCGCTAATAAACGCTAATATTGGGTAACTGTGGTCAGACGGCTTTTCAGTCGCAATGAGGGCAGAGGATGGGAAGAAAAGAATTTGTCCACGGAAGGCACGAGAAACATGGAGAAAATGAGAGAGAAGGATGGCGAATTCAAATTAAAGACTCCCGTCCTCTTAAATTCGGCCGTGGCCACTCGTCTCTAGCGGCTGATGTCAAGCGTTAGGATAAACAAGAATGAATGCTGAAGACATCAAAGCGTTGGTCCAGAACGAAATAGTGTATTTCGACGACCATGTCGTTCGTATGGTAATGCAGGCAGTGTTAGTATCACCTCGAGAGGTTGTTCGTCAGTGGGGATATGGGCGACCACGTAAACATAAATGCTGGGTCGTTGCAGATGTTGAGTCATCTGAGGAGATGTTGGTATACTGCCCAACAGGTTTCGGGCCATCCTTCCCTTGGGGACGACAATTAAAGACAACAGATGATATGGAAATGGATGGCGTTTGGCACGCATACCTTTATGAGGCATTCGTGTCATCGCAGTTATGGCAGGGCGAGATTCCGAAAGACTTCACTCTGATGGGGCCAGGCGAAAGGAAGAAGCCCTAATTAGTCGTTGCATGGAGTAAATAGGAGGAAATAACGACACCCATAACCGCTTGCGTATCGAGGCCCAATTCTGGATTTTACATTAATTCGATAAGGCGTATGCCGCCTGAAGGCGGAACTACGAACGGAACTCAAACAGTCGAATTAGACGTTTACATCTTTTCATCTGCTTTGGGGATATTAATGCGTCGGGCGGCGCGGGCGGCTACTAGTTGGCTGGGTAAGCAGTAGTCGGCTTTCTTTTTTCCGGGTGGGAATGTCACCTGTTCGTATGCCGTTAGATGGCCTTCCGCCTGGTGATAGGCGACGTGGCCGTACAGACTCAGGAGGAAATCATTTTTTCGTTTCAGGAACCACAGTCCGGTCAAGTAGTCGACCAAGGGCCAGTCGTCGAGATGGTCCTGAAACCGCGTCATTCCGCAAAACTGCCCGCCAGAGCTGAGTCGCGCGGAGACGACACGATTCGCCAACGAAGGCGGAAGCAGGCCGCTGGAAAGCAGTTCGGGCCAGTAGCGGTAATTCGTGTATGAGGCGTCTCGCGTTGCCGTTGCCCGTTGGGGCCTTTCGGTGGGCTCGACGCGGGGCGAAAGCCACCAGTCGTTCGGATCTGTCGGCCAGGTGTGCTTGACCGCTCGAAGGGTATCAAGGCGTAACCGTTCCGCAAGGATCGCGATGGCTTTGAGGCTCGTGCCTGGGGACGCGTCTTGGCGTTTGCACAACTCGGCCCAGGTGCGCAATCCTTTCGCAACCCAACCGTTGTTGTGAAAGTACATGGATACCTGTTTGCGGGTATCGGCCTCGGGTACACCGGCAATCAGTCCGTCTGGTCCGGCGGCGGCGCGGAGCTCGAGGAGCCGTTGGGCGATGCGATTTAGCGCGGGGAAGCCTTCTTGCCACCATCCGCCCGGTCCCGCCCTCTTTTGCAGCAGTCGGGCAGTGTACAACAACTGTCCATATTCGCTGATAGAGGGTCCGTAATAGTTGATGCTGCCATCGTCGCGGACGAAATTTTTCAGCCAGTAGCGAAAGAGTTGCGCCGCGCGGGTGTTGAGGCCCCATGCCGAAAGGGCGTCGACCGCCGCTATTATCGTGGGCGGAAAGCCGTCATGCCTCGCTTGCTTGTACGTGCCCACGCCGTACTTGGGGTGGTCGCCGTCGAAGGTGGCGTCGATATGGGCAAGCCCTGTCCTGACCGAAAGATCCAGGAAAGGGTGGCCCGTGTTGATTTGCGGAGATGTACGTAGCGTTTTCGCCTTCGCGGCGATTTCGTCGGGATCGAAGGCCGGCTCACCGGTTGTGCGAGCAAAGAGGCCCAGAATTGTGTCCAAGTCGGGCTTTCCGGGAAAACGCTTACGAACCGGATCTTCCAGCGACTCGAGCCAATTCTCCCTGCCGCCGATATCCTTGCCCTTACCCTTTTCGGCGCCGTAAAGCGAACATACGCAACCCAGCGCTGGAGCCGCCGATAATGCGGCACATCGGCCCAAAAATTTTCGCCGATCGTATCGAGAAATTTTCATAATTGGGATCTCCGGTGGAGTGGGACGGATCGTGCCCGCATTTCAAAACACAATACTTCCAAGTTCTCGATTTTACACTAGCCCGAAGGGCTTTCATAAGATAGCCCAGGGTAGCCGCGCAGCGGTTACCCTGGGTGCATGGGCGTAATGAAAACACAAACCCCAACGGGGTTTCGTAAAGTGGAGAGGATGAAAATGCTAGTTTTTCCGGAAAAATACAAATTCACCTATTGGCAACGCGTTACGAAACCCTTTCAGGGTTTTTTCGGCTATTTACATCCGTTCCCGGGGTAGCCGCTACGCGTCAACCCCGGGCTGTCATATCATAAGCCCTTCGGGCTATTGCAGTTAGAAACCAGGT
>JAFGTN010000533.1 GCA_016934075.1 Pirellulales bacterium | reverse complement strand
GATTCACTGTTGACGATGATGCTCTTCGGGTATATGTTCGACATACCGGGTTTCCAAGGCAATGCAACCTTCGATATGGCTAAGAACGCGGTTTGGACGGCGCATTGCGTTGGCCCCTTGAAGATGGACGGTTATGACGGCGAAGACGCCCCCTATCTATTGCGCAGCCATTCAGAGATCGGCCACGGAGTCGTTCCGGAAATGCGCTATCGAATCGGCCAAAAAATTACTCGCACGAAACTCGTAAACCTCGATCAACTCTTGATCTCGACCGGCACAATCCGCGAAGTACCCAAAAAATCGGTTCGAGCCTGCCGCACCCAGATCGTCACGGAAATCAACGATCCCAACAAGATGGTCCGCAACTGGGGCGGCGGTGTTCTGGAAGGCAGCATGATGACCCTATTGCACCGGGTCGTATTCTACGGCGATCACATGCAAAGCGCGCGACATCTGGCCGACCTCATGCGGATGAAAATCGTTGAGGAGGGATGATTTTCCCAAAAGTTTGTTAGTTACCGAAATTGTAAATAACCACTAGACTTTTGCAAAAGTCCAGTAACCAGTGAAAAGGATTCATGTCATGCGTCTTCATCTAGCTGTCGTTGTTGCCATTGTTATTTCCGTTTTCATTCAGGGATTTGCCGTTGCCGCGGAAAAGGAGATGACCAGGTACGTCAGATTCCAGGTCGGCGATTCGGTAGCCTATGGAATTGTCGAAGGGAAGCAAGTTCGTCAGCTAGATGGAGATCTGTTCGGCACGTGGAAACCGACGGATAGAACCTACCCACTCGATCAAGTCAAGCTTCTGGTACCCTCGCAACCGAGCAAAGTCCTGGCCGTGGCGGGGAACTATAAAAGCCACTTAGGTAGTGAGCAACCTAGTTCTCATCCGGAATTGTTTCTCAAGGCGCCCTCCTGCTTAATAGCCAACGGAGAATCTATCGTTATTCCCAAGGGAACCAAACGGGTAGACCACGAAGCCGAATTGGTTATTGTTATAGGAAAGCGGGCAAAAAATGTATCCAAGAAAGAAGCTCTGAATTATGTTCTCGGCGTTACATGCGGCAACGACGTTAGTGCACGCGACTGGCAGAAAAAAGACGTTCAGTGGTGGCGGGCGAAAGCCTCCGATACGTTTGGACCTTGTGGTCCATTTATCGTTTCAGGTATCGATTACGGCAACCTTTGGCTGCAAGCCCGGGTTAACGGAGAGGTGAAACAAAAAGACCATACCAGCCACATGGAGCATGGCGTGGCTTCGGTGGTAAGTTGGGCCAGCCGTCACATGACGCTCGAACCAGGCGACTTGATCTACACCGGAACGCCCGGCAAAACAACACCGCTCAAGCCGGGTGACGTCGTGGAAATAGAACTGGAAGGCGTCGGTGTTCTGCGCAACAAAGTGAAGTGAATTTATCCGGTCAGTATACAGTTGGCTGAATTGTCGGCGTCAGGAATCAAGTGCTCTCCAGAACCCACTGCGTGGCATGGCGGTTTAATTCCGTGCCCGTCTTGAGATTCAATTTTGATTTTATTTTCTCTCGATGCGCCTCGATCGTCTTATGGCTTAGGTCCAGCTTAACGGCGATCTCTTTTGTGGATAGCCCTTGACCAATCATTTCAAACACTTGAAGTTCGCGATCGGACAGATCATCAATGGGTGTGGTCTCGAAAGACTGCCCGCTGGTTAGCCGATGCAAAAGCCGGTTCGACATTCGAGAGCTGAGATAGATTTCACCACGTAATATTTGTCGCAAGGCCTCGATAATCTTGTCGGGAGATTCCTGCTTGCTGATATAGCCCATTGCTCCGGCGCGGAGCACTCTTTCGGCGTAGAGCGATTCGTCGTGCATGGATGAAACAAGCATGCGGATTCGTTCATTTTTTGCCTTGATTTCATGGATTAGCTCCAGTCCATGACCTCCTTTGAGTGAAAGATCGATTACCACTATATCCGGACATAGCGATTCGACCTGTTTCAATGCTGCCGATACATCCTCCGCATCACCGCATACTTCCAAGTCTGGCTCGTCTGCGACCAATTCTCGGAGCCCCCGACATACGATGGGATGATCGTCTACAATTAAGATTTTGTACTTTTCAGTTCGTGTGTTTATATCATTAATCATTAAGCGTCTCCACAGCCATTGGGTATTTTCATTGGAAGCGTGCAGGTAACGAGTGTCCCCCCATCGGCTCTTTGTTTGATTTCAAACCTCCCGCCAATTACCCCCGCTCGGTATTTCATGATTCGCAAGCCCGATCCCAAAACCTTCTCCATGTCGGGTCCTATTCCTATACCGTCATCGCAGACCTTTAATTTAATCTGATTATGCTTGCAAGTGAGTGACAATGTGATTTTTTCCGGTTGTCCATGCTTGACGGCGTTGTTGACTGCCTCTTGCGCGATCCGATAGAGCTGAATAGCCGTATTGTCGTCAGTCACTCGCACACGCCCACGTCCCTCAAACCGGCAGGATATACCGGTCCGCTCTTGCACGTTTTCCGCTAGTTCGAGCAGTGCGGGCACGAGGTCCCTGCCATCTACTTCCAAGGGAACGAGTCCTTTGACTATCGCTTGGAGTTGGCCGACAACTTTCGGGATCCCCTCGGCCAGTTCGGCAGCTATTTCGGATTCCTCCGCGCCTTTGGCCTGCAGTTTATTATGCAGGCTCTTGGCGATATAGTTCAAGCCGGTCAATTCCTGCCCCAGTCCGTCATGTAACTCTTGGCCGATCCGACGTTGTTCATGCGTGCTGCAATGGAGAATTTCTCGCTCCAGTTTTTTTTGTTCGGTGACATCGTGGACGGTACCGATCATTCTGACGGGCTTGTCCTCGAGGTCGAACGTGACTTTGCCATGTTCGTGGACAATGCGTTCCGTACCGTCAGGACGAATTATCCGGTGGTCGATATTGTAGTCGGTTTCGGGGACATTTATTGCCAGATTTACCAAATCCGCAACTTGCTTGCGATCGTCGGGGTGAACACATCCAAGGAAGTCTGTGTAGCTGGCGGCCATTTCCTGAGGTTGGAAACCAAAGATGCGATAAACTTCATCGGACCAAAACAATTCATTGGAACCGATGTCCCAGACCCAGTTGCCAAGGTGCGCTATCCTTTGAGCTTCTGCCAGGTTTTCTTCATTATTTCGCAATTCGGAAGTACGTTGTTGGACCGTGATTTCAAGCAAGTCCTTCGACTTTCGGAGAGTCTCTTCCGATTGCATGCGGTTTATAATCTTCCCAAGCCGTTCGGTAATGGCATCGAGCAAGTGTCTTTCTTCTTTCAAAAACGGCCCTTCGTCGTATTCTTCTACCTCTCTCTTATAGAAAACCTCCACGTTCCCGGATCGCTCGCCTTGCACCTCGATATCAGCGGATTGTCGCCAGGGAGTTTCCTGAAAATTGTCCGTAGTGAACTGCTTGCCTTCGAAAATCAGCCTGGCGCAAGTTATTTCAGGAAATTGCCACGCGTTAGGGATCAGGTCAACCATCCCTTGGAAGATCCCTTCCAGCTTGATGCCGGGTGTTTCAACCAGCTTTGAAAGACCATATAGGCAATTCAACTCCTCCACTCGCTTAGTAAGATCTTTTGCGACCTTCTGCCGAAGTTGATCCGCCAACTTTCTTCCGGTAATGTCGATAGCGTAGTGCAGATAAACCTCCCTGTTCAGCGGAACCCAGTACACATCCCAAATCTTTCCCCAAGCATGAAGTTCGGGATCGTTGGTTGGAGTTTGTGTTTCCAGAGCTTCGTCCGCGATGCAAAAATCACAGTTGGTGCCGCCGGGTGGAATGCATTTATGGTCATTGATGAAAATCTTATCTTCTTCGGGGATGAAATTGCAGTGCCCGAAATCCTGCCAGCAATAACCGCCAATTATCGCTCCTGCCTCTCTTGCCTCACGGTTGGCAGCCAAAACGGTTCGATCCTTGCGGATGAGCATTGCGAAATGCGGCAAGGCATCTAATAGAAGTTCGTTGAGTTGTTGCTGCTCCTCCTCACCGAGTACCTTCTCAGTTTGCTTGCGCGCTTCAGTGTTGCCATGCACGGGTCTCTCCTTCGAATACGGTACGTTGCCTTCACTCACCGTCACAATTTCCAACTCAGGAATCTTATGATGATCCGTGGCGTCCGATTCAGACGACTTTGACTTATTCAAAGTCATTATTTCATTCCGTTGCAATAGAGTAGATCCAGGTTCCTGCGCGATCTTCCAGACACGCGTATCTACGATGATGCCTTTAGAGGAAAAACGTGGTTTGAGGTATCCTCACCTGTTACATTCCCGGACAAAAGCCTATCACATCCGCCAAGATCTCTCAAGCCGATGTTGTCCAGACTTTTTATGCCATTTGGATACGAGTGAAAATTTGCCGGCATCAGACGGTGGAAGTATTTACCAAGATTTAACACCGCTTCTCCATATAGGGGTATCCCCTATACGATTTAGCGATTATCCCCTAGCCCGAAAAACTGGTGTTCCCGAGCTGAGAATTCCGTTTGTCCCGATTATGTTTCCCCCCTATTTTCCGAGATAATGCAGCCTCGACAGTCAAGGTCCGCTGGACACGTGCGGCCGGGACGAAAGTCGTAGATCCAACTCAACGTTCTCCCGCGAACATGAGGGCGACAACGTCCACAATACAAGACCGTCCAGGAAATAAACCACTTATTAAGGAGGAAAAGAGATGTTGGTACTCAGTCGAAAACTGGGCGAGGGCATCGTTATCGGCAATGGTGTTGAATTGACCGTTCTGAATGTACAAGGTGACCGGGTTAAGTTGGGCTTCAAGGCTCCCGAAGAAGTCTCGATTCACCGAGAGGAAGTGCACCAGAGGATCAAGGATTGCTTGCCCGTGTTGGAATACGCAAGATGTGTGTGAGTGGATATACCGTAATATGCATAATTTGCAGGAGTTTGTTGCCATGATATCAGCCATGGATATCGATACCCAGTCGAATGAGTCTGTTATAGTCACCGCGCATCCACCATGGTATCAGCAGAAACAGCGAATCCAGACTGCACTTGGAGTTGATGGTAACCATATACCGCAAGTGAACGAGATAACGCTTTCCAGGTATTTCAAGTATCTCGCCGAAAACTTGATTTTTCCTTTTACCGCCCACTATCCGGAACCGACGAACCTGCTCGAAGAAATTCTCTACGAATGTACAGTTGTTAAACTACTCCACCCCTCGGAGCATGCACAGAATGAGTTCGACGGCATCTTCTGCAAAACCTGGAAAGCGGATCATGAGGTCGACCTGCCACTGGTCGAGTTGGAGGTCTCGCAGGATAGTCCGAACTTTCAAATAATCGAAGACTACTGGTACTGGCTATGGAACTGGCGGTGCCGGTAGGCGTGCCATTGATTGGACCGTCGCTTTCACACAACTAGCCTGCGCCAAAGAACGCCACACCAGCGGCGATGTGGGCATCTTCGATCCTTTAACCGGACGCTTCGTTTTACGTATTCGCGAAAACGCCCATCGCCTTTACGTCTTCGATACCCTCGGCGACTGGCGCGAGGAAATCATCGTCCAAGACGGCGGTCGATTGCGCGTTTATCAAAACCCGGCGCCCAATCCGAATCCCAATCACCCCCAGGTTCTGGAAAAATCGAAACTACCGCCGCCTCAAACAATATCACAACTACTACTCACCGTGATCGCGTCCGGGCGAAAAACGCCGACGCCCCCTCAAGTGACGATGGATGTTGGACTTATGTAGTCAAGTTCCGTGAAACTAGATTGGCAAAACAAGCATAAACCGCTGCCATCCACCTCCTTCAAGCCGCCGACATGAAAGCAGTCTTCATCCTATCGCTTGTGAGCGATTCCAAGGCTCTGCTTATTTCATGGTCTCAGAGCCATCAAAGAACGTTTGCGACCGCGAGCGGCGACATGGGGAGGGCGTTTTTTGGCGGCGGTCTCGGTTTCTTAGGGGGGTTTCTTGATATAGACCATCGTTATTCATTATTCTGACTAATCGTTTAACACCACTTATTTTGCTTTATGGGGAGGGCTTTTAATGAAACGATTTTTGACAACTTTTGCTATTTTTATTCTATTGGCCGTGTTGGCAACTACTGCACCTGCCGATTCTTTCGGCACGGGGGATAATCAGTTCACTCTCGAATTCGTGTCCATCTCCGCCAGCACAAACCCGACACCGGCCCAAACGATTGCGGTCGGTCTCGACGGTTTCGGCATCGTCGAGTACGACTACCGCATGGGCACATACGAAATCACCAACGATCAGTGGGACAAGTTTTTGGCCAATCTGGCTCCCGTGACCGTGGCGGGCGACCCATCGAGTGCGTATGATGAAAGCGCCTCTTACACGGGCACGTATGTTCCGACCAACAGGGTGAGTTGGTATGAGGGAGCACAGTTCGTCAACTGGCTGAACACGAGCACAGGCCACCAGGCTGCTTACAAGTTCACCGGTACTCAGGGCCAGAGCGACTACACGTTTGCCACGTGGGACACCGCAGACGCCTGGGGTGGAACAAACCTCTATCGACACAAGGACGCCTACTACTTTCTTCCGGATGAGGATGAATGGTTCAAGGCGGCTTACTGGAACGGTACCAGCATCCAGGATTACGCCACGAAGTCTGGTGACACGCTGCACCAGGGTGACGGAGAGAGCGGTATGGGTTGGAACTACTACTTCGGTATATACGCTACAGATCCCCCTGGTCCATGGAATGTCGGCAGCGGCAGCGAGGAGCTAAATGGGACGTACGACATGATGGGCAATGTGTGGGAGTGGATGGAGAGTCCGTCCAGCGATCCGAGTTATACCGCCGGTTCGTTGCGTGGCTTGCGCGGCGGCTGTTGGGAAGACTTTTTATCCAACTTGTCCGCCTCCAACCACGGCAGCAGCTCCCCGTCGATCGAGTTCAGCAGCAGAGGGTTCCGCGTGGCAAGTGTCCCCGAGCCCGGTAGCATCACCCTGTTGCTCTGCGGCCTGGCAAGTCTTATTTGCTGGAGACGCCACAAGTAGAAAAGCAGAAGCAACAACCACTCCCGGCGGTTTCGGCGGCCGGGTTTTTATTGCGCATGAATTTGCTCGTCATAGAATTACAAGCTAAACTTGCATGACAGATACGATGCCCGGCGAAGTGGGGCGGCCTCGCCGGGCATTCTTATGCGCAACAAAAAAGCCCCGCAGGCGGGGCAGGGACCTACGGGGCCGAATCGTGAGGTATCCCTCACGGTGTCTATTCTGATTGGCGGGACGGCGGCTGTCAAGGACCGGAAACCATCATGGATTTTTTGTGCAAGAAATTTTTTTAGAAAACATAGCACCCACATAGAAAGGTTTTTCTTGTGCTAGAAAAATCAGAAAGGCCCGTCGTAACTCTTTGCTACAACGGGCCTTTCTTAGTCGGGGCGATTGTCGCTCGTTCGAACGCTCAAAGGTGGACGGGGATCTAATTCTTAAAACATTCTCTGGAATATTCGAACCGCATGTTGTTTGGGCAGCACAACTTGCGACAAAGCTCGTTCCAATTATCGTCCGGCTCGATCGCTACATAGTATTTTGAGTCAAAACGTCAATGAAAGGGAAAACGGCGACGAGTCACCGCACTCCGAAAAATGCAACTTTCTGCCATTTACAAGGGGGGGGCGATATAAACCAAAATAACCTCTGGTATTGTCTGACAATATGTTTATCATAAAATATAGGCGAGTAAGGAGTTACGTCTTATTTGGTGTGCCGTGGATTCAATACCGTTTGTCGGTGGATCACGACGCAAGGAGTCGCGAAATGTCATATTCTGGCTCTTCTGATACTACTACCGGTTTCTCAAGAGCTTTTACGCTTGTGGAACTCCTGGTGGTGATTGCCATCATCGGTATTCTCATTGCCTTGTTGCTGCCGGCAGTGCAGTCGGCACGCGAAGCGGCCCGGCGCTCGCAGTGCACCAACAATATGAGACAAATCGGACTGGCGCTGCACAACTTCGCGACACAGAACGGTCACTTTCCTCCCGGCGTGAAGGCGAAGACGCGATTTTCGTACGAAAACACGGATGCGACCGGCGGTTATGAATGGACATACTTCCTTCACTACATATTGCCCTTTTTCGAGGAGAATGAGTATTATGAATCATTAGGCGGTCCCGACTTCAATCGACAGAATCCTTGGAGAGCGGATGCGTCGTGGCCGGGGGTGACGAGTAAGCATTACTTGTCCATGTTTCAATGTCCCAGTGAGAATCTCTCGAACGAACTGATCAACCTCAATGGCATTCTATTGCCCAAAAGCAACTATCTTGGCATGTTCTCCGGCCTTCGGGATGGCAATGTTTTTGGAGCGTGCGACAGTTCGCAATGGGGCTTCTTTCAGCCTTACAAAGGAAGAAAGGTGGCCGAGATCGTAGATGGAACCAGTAACACCATGGCGGTGGCCGAGTACCTTAAAGGACTTGACTCATCGGACACTCGTGGCGGTTTCTATTCGAACCGGGCCGGCCTTCAATTCCTCTACACAACCTTGGGGCCGAATTCCCCCGCTCCCGACAATTTCATTACCTTTGATCCCGGCTTCTGCCCGCCAGATGGTAGCCACAACCGGCCCGACCTGAACCTGCCTTGTACGGGCGGCGGCAATGATGATAATTATGCCAGCCCGCGGAGCCGTCATCCCGGAGGCGTCAACGCTTTGTTCGCCGACGGGAGTGTCCATTTCATTGACAACGACGTGGACATGGTCCCATGGCGGAACCTGGGCTGGATCAACGACGGCAACGTAATAGACGGCGGTTTCTAAACTGGGTCATTTTGTAAATGGAGTTAGAATGAAGATAGCGACCACTGTTTGTGTTCTTGCTCTTCTGTTCGGCGCCGGATGCGGCAAGCATGGCGACAATCGAGGCGCCGTTAGCGGTCAAATAACACTCGATGGACAACCGCTTCAACAAGGATCCATCCTGTTTGTGCCGGTTAAAGGCACCAAAGGTGTCGTGACCGGCGGTGAAATCAAGGACGGACAGTATCATCTCTCTGGCAATGACGGCCCTGCCGTGGGCCAGAACCGGGTGGAAATCCGGGCGGTACGCAAGACCGGCAGGATGGTCCCCAAGCCGATGGCCCCGGCCGGGGAAATGGTCGAAGAAACGGGCGAGGCAATTCCCGCGCGGTTCAACTCCCAATCTACTATCGAGGCCGAGATCAAGCCCGGCGACAACACGGCCAACTTCGAGTTGACCTCCAAATGATCTGCCGCGCGTTCCGCGCAGGTTCACTTTCTGTTTGAAAGGCTTTGGCCACGAAGACCGATAAGGAGAAAGCCGTTCGACCTATTAGGCGAACGGCCTTCAATCCAATCAAGTCGGGGCGACTGGACGCCAATTGAACTTTTTCGGCGGGGTACCGCGTCAATTGAACCGTAACCGTCCGGTGAACACCACCCTTGGCGCCCATGTTATCTTGGGGGCATGGTTTTAATCATGGCCCTTGGGAGGACGGTTTGATGAAGAAGCGGTGTTCCAAGCGGGATGCGGGGAAGGAGCGGTTTTGGTAGTCACCAAAGCTTTGAATGAGATGCCAGACACGACTGCGGGACAGACAACCAGCGCGGCCGTGGAGATGATCCTGCCCAGCGGGAGTGTGCTACGATGGCCTGGCGGCGACGTGAATGCGTTGGCCGAGGCTATCGCCGCGTTGGAGGCCCGGCTGTGTTGAACCTTGCTTTGCCGGTCGACGTCTATCTCTGCATCGTGCCCGCCGATATGCGTCGCAGTTTCGACGGCCTGATGCGAAGAGCAAGTCGCACAGGCGTTGCCCAAAAGCGCCATGGGCCAGGCAATCCGCTACGCCCTGAGCAACTGGGACACCCTGTGCCG
>JAFGTN010000532.1 GCA_016934075.1 Pirellulales bacterium | reverse complement strand
TGGGCGCGGCAAACGACATAGCCTGGGGCGGTTGGAGCCAGAAAGACAAAGCCGTGTTGAAGTGGAGCCAGCGTGCCGCCGCTTTTGCCGAAGAACTTATCGCTAACGACGGCGGCAGTGAAGAGTACCGGTTCCGCGTCGCCACCCGGACCCTGGCGGCCGTCGTTGGAGTCAAAGGCGGAATCGATCCCAAGCTGTACGCCGAAGATGCCGTGCGGGTGGGCGATGTGCTGATTAGCCGTAGTAACGATCCACTGCAAAAACGCCAGCTACAAAGCGATCTGGGCATGGCCATGTTCAACGCCATGCAAATTGCACAGGCCAGAAAAGATAACACCACGGCCCTGGCCTACGGCAAAAAGACGGCCGAATACATGGAAGCCGCCATCGAGCAAGGACTCGACAATCCGACCACGCATTACCTGCTAGGACGGCTGTACTTCCGCGTCGGTGCCATCCACGCCCTGGAGAAAAAAGACCACAAGGCCGCCATCCCCTGGTTCGACAAGTCGGTCGGACTGCTGAGCCAGCCCTTCCCCGACGAATTGAAAGCCGAACTGGGGCGACACGGCGAAACGTTCGTCAGTATGGGCGTTTCTTACTGGGCCACCGGCGAAAAGGAAAAGGCCCTGGAACTCACCAAGGTGGGGTTGGTGCTGATGAAAGAGGCCGTCGAGAACGGAATCCTGAAAAAATCCTCGCTGGCCGTGCCATATCAAAATCTGGCCGCCATGCAACGCAGCATGGGTGACGGTAAGGCGGCCGATGAGTATGAGCAGCAGGCCAAGAGCGTGTCAACAAACCAAACCACACAGAACTCGACGGCTCGCAAGGCCGCCAAAAAGGTCGTCAAACGTTAAACGCCTAGCCATCCCAGATAGATATCTCAACAGGCCCGTCGATTCGGCGGGCCTGTTTTTTTGTTTGCCATAGGTTTTGGTCTATATGCGCTATGGGCTATATGTGGAGGTCGAAAATCGGCGAATGGAAGAGAATCCGCTCGAAAACCATCCGAGTCGCAAGCAATTATGTATGACACATTGTTTCGCTATATACCACAATGCAAATATGCATTATATAAATTCAATTTTGTGATGCGTTATACCTTGACTAATCTATTGCTGGCAGATAGGTTGCTTGCGGATTGTCATGAACGGTCAATCGCTCATGATAAACCGCGTTGCGGATTCGTTGGGTGTTTCTCTTAGAGTCCTTTTCTTACAGGAGATTTTTAATGCCAAGACAGTTCGTTATTTTTACGCTGGCCCTTGTGCTGCCGACATTGGTCGTTTGCGGCACAGCCCATGGTTGGGCGGGGCCCACACATGCAACTTTATGTCAAGAAACGTTTGATGATTCGGTTGTCTCACCGCTTCTAAGTGGAATCGACCAAAGCGCGATTGAAAATTACACCGGTGAACCGCCGGGAGATTGGCACTCGGGGCAATGGACAAAGATCCAGAGCCGCGATTACTTAAATTGGACTTCCTCTTTAAGCGAGACCACTGCGCTGCAGTATCTCCAACACAACACCACGGATGTCGGTGTACCCTTGGGGCACAGTCCCGCTAACCAGGTCTACACCAACACGATAGCCGAGGCGATCCTGGAAGCTCAAGTAGCCACATGGGCCACGCATCCCAGTGTCGAGGGTACTACATCCTACACGCACAATCGAAACGGCCATTCGTATAACTTTACCGGTAACATCTACGATGTCATCGATACGTTCGAGGACGCTTGTCTCGACAACGCCAGTTGGTTCAAGAGCACCAGAAACTGGTTTGGTCTTCATAGTATCGACGACAACCGAGATGCCGGATGGAACGGCACGACCATCGGTCTGATGCTGCAGCGTGCGGTTATGGTCGACTACTTCCTGGCCAAGGAAAATCCGGTAGTCTTAGCCGATCAATATGTGACGGGCACGGCCGGTGGATATATTACCTTTGATCATTCCACTTCGTACGATCCCGATGCGGTCATCTGGAACTCCAACGGAACGTATTCGCAATCATACGGTTGTGACGACGAAAACGGCATGGATTTCTTCCTCTGGGACTTCAACGCCGATGTTCCTAGTGGAAGTGGTGCCTGGGATTGGGGTGCGTATGATGACACTATAACCCTACCCGTGAACGATCTGATCGCTTTCGGATGCCCGGTCGACCAGTGGAACGTGTATTATGTCTACGGACAGGACAACGAAGGTAAAGCCTGGGCAGATGGCCACTGGTTTTATCTGTCAAGCGGCGGCGCCGCCGTACCCGAACCGGCGACAATCGGCATGCTGCTTATGGGTGCCATGGCCTTACTACTGAACCGCAGACGACGGTCGTAACCTATAGATTCTCTTGAGACGGGGAAGTGGCAGTTTCAGGAGCGCCATTGAGGGTTGTTCCTATTTACAACTCAGCGAATCCACACAAGAGCAACGGGCAAGGCCTAGAACCTTGCCCGTTGTTTTTTGGCTCGCGATATACTCGGGCAGTAACTCGCCACTTGTGCTGGAATTGACCCACGAGAGCGATGTCACTTATAACATCGAGTTACCCAGCGCGAACGCCACGACAAAGTAGAGGTTTAATACTCTCCGAGAGTTTGTCCGTCATCGCGGTTAGACAGATTGTAGAAGGTTTGCAATTCCAAATCTTCATTGAGGAAGCGGACGGAGCCATCGGCAAAAGCAACCTGTGCGCCGCCGGGATGCGCGACTGGCTGGGCCGGTTGCATCCGAATCCTGCAACGCCGGTACTGTTCCAAATGCGGTGGTTGATCTTATAGCGAACCGATGTGGTGTAGAAATAGCGATCATCGTTCGTGGACGCCATGCAGCCCAGGGCAAAGGTAGCGTTGATATCACTTCGGCAGTCGTGCTTTCCGCCATCGGGGCCGTAGCAGTAGTCGGACTGTTCGCCGACAATTCCAGCCATAATTTTTCGTTGTCTTAGACTTCATGAATAATCCGGGCCCATCGATAACGTGGGCAGGAATTGGCGTCTTCCTTCGATGAAATCCGCGACAATATGGTTGGCCAAACGAAGTTTCTCGCCGTATTGGATGTCCTTCCGGTCGTGAAGCAGCATTAAACACACGCTGAGCAGGTCTCCACTGCCTGTCGTATTGACATGTTTCCGTACCGACACACTGGGTTCCACAATGAAGTCGCCACGGCAGTAGTATCCGGCGCCTTGGGCTCCCATGTGTACAACGACCGTCTCGGCACCCCAGGCTTCTAGTCGCTGAAATGTAGTTGTTAAATCGGTCGAATCCGTAAAACAGTTCAACTCGCGGACATTGCCGTGCAACATATCAACCAAAGGAAGAATTTGCCGCACGGCTTCTTTTCTCGCTTTTATCCGTGTCTCCGGTGCGAAACCCCAATAGGGATCCCAATTCAGGTCCAATGAAGTTGCCAAACCTCGGTTATGTGCTGCTTTCAGTAGTTGTGCATTACCTCCGGCCAACATCTGTTCTGAAAACCAGACATCTGCTCGCAGGAAATGCCCGCCTTTGGCGAACAATTCCAAATCAATGTCGGAGAAGTTCAAGTTGTAGTTATTTGGCTGATGGCTAATAAAATGGCGGCATCCGTTCGTGTAATTGATGACCAGGGAGTTGCCCGTCTGAACTTCCGGATCGCGGCAGATGAACGATTCGACTCCTCGAGAACGCATTGTATGTTCGAGCATTTTTCCTTGCCAATCGGTACCCACCTTTCCGGCAAACCTCGTCTCCGCGCCGAGTCCGGTTGCAAACAACGCGCTATTGGCGCCACCGCCACCGATGGTCTCGACAATGGATTCCGTCGGTGTTTCGCCATCCTGAAAAAGGCGTACATCGGGACTTATGGGCGCCGTTTTCGAATCACGGCAGATGTTTCCAACAATACACAACCGGGTACCACGAAACACGGTTTCATCTATCATGTTCCAATATCTCCTGTACTCGGGACAAAGCGAGGATCGACGTACACGCGCCGCCCATCGTTACAGAGAGTGCGGTAACAGTTGCGGCCAGTCATAGTTTTCCTTTGTTCGATAATTATGTTAGGGCTCCGCAGTCAGAATCTCCATCGCGAAGAACATCCATTATCAGCGTTCTCCTCCGGCAAGCTCACTTTTGAGGAGATACATCAGCAAATGCTCAATCACAAGATGAATCGCTTCTGTTTGGGGCGTGGATGCCACGGGCACGAGAATGGAGCAGGTGGATTCTTGATGCAAGATGCCACCATCGAACCCCACCAGCGAGATTGTCTGCGCCCCGACTTCATTCGCATATCGCAATGCATGAACAAGATCGTTGGAGAATCCCGTCCCACCGTGAACGGAAATAAGAATCAAGATATCATCCGGTTTCAACAGTCCCCGCATCTGGTTGACAAATACATCTTCGCGGGCAGCATCATTTGCCCAGGCCGTATAGAGCGAGATGTTGTCGGTCAGGCACATAACGTCAAACGGATATCCACCATCGGGGATCACAAATTTGGCCAAATCGCAGGCGAAATGTTGTGCCGTGGAGGCGGAACCACCGTTCCCGGCCGTGAATACGCGCCCTCGCCGACGATAGCAGCCGGTCAAAAGATCCCGGGCATGGGCGATCGCCTTCTGATCGAGCTGTTGGAGTAGCCGCACCGTCTCTTGAAGGAAATCCTCTATCATTGATAGACCTCGTAAATTGTAGTGAAATTGTAGGCAAAGAAGAAAAGGTGCCATGAACTAACTTTTTTAATATTTTCTCCGAAAGGTTTCTGACACTTTTATCGCTTCCACCAACCAACATACCAAATACAGTAGTCCCATGACCATCCACGGCCAGAGAACTATGTTTAACAGGATTCCTTGGGCTACTATGGCGAACAGGACCAGTCCACCAATGATCAATAGACCGCCGATGCCTTCCCATTTCCATGCGACGATCGAGCCAACAAACAACAGCAGGACAGCCGTGCCAAGTAGGTTCTTGTGCAGCGATGCCGTAAAAGGATTCGGTACTCCATTGCCGTGGACGAGAACGAATACGAGGCCGAAGATGGGAATGCTTATGGTTCTTGCAGTCCAGCGACTCAGAACAACAACGGGAAGGTCAACACGACCGCTCTCATCAGCCCGAGCTACTCGACGACGTTGAATAAGCACTCGAACACAGAGGATCAGCCCTCCCAAGGCTCCAACTACATAAGCGGCCAGATGCGCTAACGAATCAGCAAAGAACAGGGCGTGGCGATCTTCCGGAACCCGAGGCCCAAGCGGCTCGGGCAGCACGAAACCGCTCGATTGGGCAAGCTTGTAACCGGTAATTCCTGCCAGCAGTGAGGTAACTGCCGTGACGATCAGCAGGCAAGCAATCGGTCGAATCAGATGTGAGGCCTGGAACTTCGGCCACGATCCAATCCTGCAGACCACGGCGGCAAGAATGCCAAGAATCAAGCCAACCCACCAGGTCGCCAGCGTTCCCCAGCCGAAGGCAAGCAGGGTGGGCGAAGTGGTATTAAAGATGTGGGCATGACCAACCGTGAAATACTCGACGCAAACCCTTGCCGTAACCTGATCGTGACAGATGCCATAGATCACGGCAGACACGATGCACAACAGAATGATCTTCAGGGACTGCATCGTTTCCACCAACTTCTTCGGGCTTCTCTTATCACACCTCAAACCGCCAAACAGCAAAGCCCCTATCATCGGATAGGATACCGGTTGGTTACGTGCTCAACATGACCACCCCGTAAGACAATAGAGTTTGATTGCGTAATCTTTTTAAGATATTGTATTGTGCCAAATGATGGTAGACCCGTTGGGTATAATACGAAGTGGTTCTTGGAGGGAGCGATTGGGAAATGTAGGGCTGTTGGCGGAAAATCATGCCCAAACTAACTCTAAGGATGGGCCGTCGAGCATCAGGACGGCCACTGGGATCAAATTCACGGCGGGAAAAGAAGCATGCCAACTGGTATCCAACGCAGCTTTCGGTTAGTATGTAGCAATTGTCGCTCGAAACGCGTTCGGGTGACATCCAAATGGGAGATCCCGGTAGGAATAGTTGGCCTAATACAACAGTCCAACATCATTTTTTAAAAAAGGACATGACCATGCCTGACAAATCTCGCGAAGAACGCAGAAATGCTGTGATCGAAGTGTTGAACCAAGCTCGAGCCATGGAGCTTTACGCGATCACACAATACATGAACCAGCACTACAATCTCGACGATATGGACTACGGCGACCTGGCGGCTAAGGTGAAACTTATCGCAGTCGATGAGATGCGACATGCCGAGATGTTCGCCGAGCGAATCAAGGAACTCGGTGGTGAACCCATTGCTGGTCATGACAAAGTCGTCGAGCAAGGGCAGGCGATCACGAAGATTTATCCATTCAATGCAACGCTCGAAGACGATACGATCGACACGTATAATCAGTTCCTGCTCGCCTGCCGCGAAAACGGTGACAGTTCCAGCATAAAGCTGTTTGAAACGATTATCGATCAGGAACAACTCCACTACAACTACTTCGACGACGTTCGCGAACATATCGACCGGCTCGGTGACGTGTATCTGGCACAAATTGCGGGAACGCCCGCCACTTCCGGCCTCAACTCGCCCGGCTTTGCGACAAAACTACCCCCTCAGTAACAACCCTCGCGATGAACGATATATGTCGTGCCCTGTAGCGGACCTTGCCTTGGAATACAAAATCGGGCAGAACTATTAAAAGATGTGAATAATATAGCTCGATCGGACTCTTCGTTTCGGTGTACTGCTAGTCGCCGTAGCGGTTGAACCATGCCCGCTTTTCGAAGGGTAGCTTTTCCAACTGCTCGCCCGGTACGGCGGGCACGCCGATGGGCAATAGAACTCGCACACTTTGATTGGAGGGCACGCCCAAAAGTTTGCCGATCCGCTCGGCCACGTCGTCTGCGCGCAGCACGCCATCGAGCCAGACCGTGGCATAGCCCAGGGCGGTTATGGCCAGCAGTATGTTTTCGACCGAAGCCGACGTGTCTTCGACCGAAAAGGCCATGTTCTTGAAAACCGG
>JAFGTN010000531.1 GCA_016934075.1 Pirellulales bacterium | reverse complement strand
CGGGCAATGTGAGGGAATTGGAGAACGTAGTTACGCGGGCAAGCGTGCTGGGCGTGGGCAAAGCGATCACGGCCGACGACCTCGGTCGCTGGCTGGCTCTCGAGCAAGGACATCGCGTACCGTCGCAGACGAGGGCAGCACCGCAAGCAACGGCTGCGGTTGAAACACACGCAAGTGACACGATATCGCAAAAACCTGAAGAAATTTCCGTTGGCCTGAGCCTGCAGGAGACCGAACGCCGACTGATCGAAGCCACCTTGGAACATTTCGACGGGCACCGGGCAAAAACAGCCCGCGCGCTGGGTATCGGCGTCCGTACACTATCCGGCAAGCTACGTCAGTACGGCTACGCACCCAGAGCCAAATCGTTGTCAAAAGCGGGGTAAGAAGAATAATCGGCCGGTTCGCAACCGGCAGTTTCTGCCGATCGACGGCAAAAATTGCCACGCGTGGAACCGGAAAAGAAAAAACAATAAAAGAATAAGTTGTGCGGATGACGCGGCGGCAATTATCGCCGGCGCCGGTCCATTGAACTAACGGTAAAACTGAAAACGATTTAGGAGTTGTCGACCGGCACAAAATGGGGTCGATCGGCAACAGTAACCTCAGCGCCGACCGTATATGCGGTCTACTGGCACGCGGGTTGCTAGTGAAATTCCAAAAACCGCCATTTTACCAAGACATCGCATTTCGACAAATTAGTTCCATACAAGACTCACAACACTAACTTCAATAAGCATGAAACGCCTTATCGGCACGAGAAGCCAAAATGTTTGATGGGATATTTCAATCAACCTCGATTCCTGTCATGGAGCAGGTGGTCGGCTTCACCGAAGCACGCCAAAACGTATTGGCCGGGAATATCGCCAACCTCGACACGCCCGGCTATAAGGCGCGCGACTTGTCGGTGGAAGATTTTCAGAGCCGATTGAAACAAGCGATTAATACGAGAAAACACGGCGCCACCTACCGCTCGCCCGGCGAGGGGCCGGTGGCCACCTCGGGCAGCCGCGTTGTTAATATGGCCGGTGTTGCCAAAAATACGAAAACAATCACCCGCCACGACGGTGACAACGTGGGCATGGAGTCGCAGGTTTCGGAGATGGTCAAGAACCAACTGCAACACAACATGGCCCTTTCCATAATGATCAGCCAGTTTCGCCTGTTGCAGGCGGTGATAAGCGAAAAAGCATAAGATGCCGAAAAGCACTGGCTGACAAGCAGCCGGTGGCACACAAGGATAAGGAAATAAAAAAATGATAATGCCGGCCTTCGACATCAGCACTAGCGGATTGGTTGCCCAGCGGATTCGTATGAATACGATATCCAGCAACCTGGCCAACATCTCGACCACCTCGAACGAGGCCGGCGAGGCCAAGCCCTATCAGCCCCGTTATGCCGTCTTCCAGACCGACGACGGTATCGGCCGCAACGGGGCCGCCGGCGTTACGGTGGCTTCGGTGCAGACCGACGAATCCGTGCAACCACGCTGGAAACATCAGCCGGGCCATCCCGACGCCGTCAAGGAAGGCGAACGCGCGGGTTGGGTGGCCTACCCCGGAATCAACATGATGACCGAATTCACCGACGCCCTGGAAGCGGCGCGTGCATACGAGGCAAACTTGGGAGCCATGGATATAACCAAGGACCTGCAGCAACAAACGCTGAGGATATTGGCGTGAATAGAGGATAGAGGATAGAGGACAGAGAACAGAGGGCAGAAATGACGAATGTCGAAATCAGAATGAGGAATGAATTAAGAATGCACAATTCACAATGTTTAACTCCGACAACTGGCCACTGAGAACTGTAAACTGATAACTGATACAAGTCCAAAGCAGACCCAACAGGACTTCAAAACTATGCAACCAATCAACAACATCGGCATGAGTTCGGCTTTGCAGAACCTGGCACAGATGCAATCGGCGTCAGGCGTGTCGGGGATTAACGCTCCCGGGCTTGGCGCCGCAAATGGTGCGGGCGGCGCCGACGCGACTTCGTTCAAGAACATCCTGCTGGATTCGATCCAGGAAGTGAACTCGATGCAGCAGGACGCGGCTGCGGCCGTGGAAGGACTGGCCACCGGCGAGGATGTCAACCCGGCCGAGGTGCTGACCGCCGTACAGAAGGCCGACATCGCCTTCCGCATGATGATGCAGATTCGTAACAAGCTGGTGCAGGCATATACGCAAATCGAAAATATTCGCGTGTGAGAGTTGAGGTATGATGTGTGAGGTATGAGGAGTGAGGCATGAAGTCTGATACATGGCACCTGAAACCCACTTAATAAGTACGAGAAACCGCGTAAAACAACATAGGACTCCACGGATGGATTTCCTTAACAAAACCTTTGCTCAGATTAACGACCTTTTTCGCTCGATGACACCCGGCGCGCGGATTACCGCCGGCCTTTTGCTGGCCGTGGTGGTCATTAGTCTGGGGTATCTCTTCACGTATCAGATTTCGTCGTCGGATACCTACCTTTTGGGCGGGCAGGTATTCAAGCCCGAAGAGTTCTCTCGTATCCAAGCGGCCTTGGGCACAAATAACCTCAAATGCACGCCTGACGGCATGAGGATCAAGATCCCCAGTGGCCGTGAGGCCGAATATGTTTCCGCCTTGGCCGCCGAGGGTGCTTTGCCGCGCGGGTGGAACGACGCCGGCAACGGTTTTGCCGACGGCAGCACCTTCGAAGATCCAGACTCGCGCAAGCAACGTATCAAATTGACCACTGAAAAAGACCTGGCATTTTGTGTTGCCAAGCTCGAAGAAGTCGAGAACGCGAGGGTCATGTTCGACAAGACCACCACAAGCGGACTGCGAAAAAGGATAGTCGCCTCGGCATCCGTATTCGCTTATCCGGTCGGCAACTGCGAGTTGTCGTCGCGTACGGTAAAGGGCATCCGCGACCTGGTTTCCGGAGCCTTACCGCCCATGAAGCCCGAAGATGTAAAAGTCATCAACGGCGCCACCGGCCAGTCATACGTTGCCGATGACGGTGCCAAGAACGGGCTGCACGGCAACCGATATCGCGATCTCACAAAACAATGGGAAACGGATTACACCGATAAGATCCACAAATTGCTGGCCGACATTCCCGGCGTTCGCGCCCGCATGACCGTAATATTGGATCCCACCGAATCGAAGGCGGCTACCACGCTCACGCCCGACAAAAAAGCCACGGCCACCGTACTGCAAACCACCAAGGAAATTTCACGCGACCAGGAAGGCGCCGTTCCGGCCGGCCGCCCGGGTTTCGTTTCCAATCAGCCCGGCGCGATCCGCGCCACGACGGGCCGCGGGTCGAAAGAAAGCGAAACCGAGTCGGAATCCACTTCGACCAATATTGTCGCGCAAACGCACGAGAGCGAAACCTCGGTGGGTATGACGCCCATGTGGATGGCTGCATCGGTGGTCGTTCCGCACAGCTACCTGGTAGGTATTTGGAAGCAGGAACATCCGACTGCAGAAGGCGAAGAGGCCAAGGAACCGGACGCGGGCGAATTGAAAACGCTCGAACAGCGTGAAACGGCCCGCATCCAAGAGTTGGTT